>JBAXWW010000040.1:0-10722 GCA_037128215.1 bacterium
GCTGTTATTAAAACACCTAGAGAAGAAGAACCACAAATTAAAGTCCCTATGATAGACGTAATGATACCTGTTCCAGGATATACACCTAAACTTGTAGAGAATAAAGTAACCACTGCAACAGAAAGAGAGTTAAGCGGTTTATATGGCGTTAAACATATTTATTCTACATCCATGGATGGTGTCTCTTTTATTACTGTAAGATTTGAAGTTGGTCAGGATTTGGAGTCCAGTCTTGTAAAAGTTCATCATAAACTTGATGCATTGAAGTATATTCTGCCATCAGAAGCTATGTCTCCTATAGTGAAATCATACACGATAGACGATGTGCCTTTTTACGGGGTAACTTTTTATTCGCAACAGGCTTCCTCTTATCAAATTCGTAGAGATATAGTACCAGTTGCTAAGCAACTTCAGGCTTTAGATGGCATCAACGAGATGAATATAATTGGTGGAGAAAGAATGGTCGCTAAGATCACACCTGATCTAAAAAAGTTACAAGCGAATGGAATAACATTACTTGAAATGAAACAAGCCGTAGAAAATTCTAGTTCACAATTTACGGTAGCCCCTATACGAGAAAGATCACCTGAACCGATTATAGCTGTTGGCTCTTTCATCTCATCTATAGAAGATATAAAAAATATACCAATAGGAAGACGATTTGGTCGTTCTCTTACGATGAGTGATGTAGCAAAGGTAGAGTTTAGCGCAGATGAAATGACCTCTAAAGTTCTACATGGAGATAAATTTCTAAATGCTGTAACAGTTGTGTTTACAAAGAAGAAAGGTGTTAATTCGACAGATTTATCTTTTAGCATAAAGGATAAATTGACCAAAATAATGTCTCAGGGCACAAATGATATAAAATGGGAAATAACTAGGGATTACGGTGCTACTGCAAAGGAAAAATCTGATGAATTAATAAAGCATTTAATTATAGCTACACTTTCTGTTGTACTTCTTATTGCACTAATGATGGGTTGGAGAATATCACTTGTTGTTGGTGTAACTGTACCAGTAACATTAGCTGTAACGCTGTTGATGGAATATTTGATGGGTTATACTTTGAACAGAGTAACCTTATTTGCCTTAATATTCTCAATAGGAATATTAGTTGATGATGCTATTGTGGTTGTTGAAAATATATATAGGCATCTTTCTCTTGGTGTACATAAAAGTAGAGAAATTGCGATTGCTGCTGCTACTGATGAGGTTGGAAACCCTACAATACTTGCTACCTTTACTGTTATCTTGGCGATAATGCCTCTAGCTTTTGTTGGAGGAATGATGGGGCCTTATATGCGTCCTATCCCAATAGGTGCTTCTATTGCAATGATCTTTTCTATGTTTATAGCGTTTATTGTTTCTCCTTGGGCAGCGAATAGGTTTATAAGCGATAAAGATATTGAAAAACATAATGTAGAGAATGAAAAAAAATCAAATAAAGATAATTTTATTACTAAATATCTAAGAATTTTTATGAATTGGATGTTGATCGATAAGAAAAACACATACAAAACAATCACAGCTGTAGGACTTGTTTTATTACTTTCACTTCTGATGATAGGTTTTAAGGCTGTAAAAGTTAAAATGCTGCCATTTGATAATAAATCAGAGTTTCAGGTCTTAATAGATATGCCTCCAGGTACTACAATAGATGAGACAAAAGACTTTACAGCATCTTTAGTTAAGTTGTTATATAAGCAAAAAGAAGTAAAGGATGTCCAACTGTATATTGGAACGGCAGCCCCCTTTAGCTTTAGTGGGATGGTTAAACATACATTCTTGCGTAAAGCCTCTTATATGGCAGATATTCAGGTCAACCTTTTAGATAAAAATAAAAGAAGCATACAAAGTCATGAACTCGTTAATAAAGTAAGGGAAGACTTAAACAAATTTGTTGAATCAGATGCTAAATATTCTGAGAATCTTAAATCAGGGAGACTAAAACTTAAATTTTTAGAAATACCTCCAGGTCCACCAGTGCTTTCTACCACTCTTGCAGAAGTTTATCATCCTGATGAGAAGACTCAATATGAACTGTTGAAGAAAGTAGAGGACGTTTATAAAAGCACGGATGGCGTTGTGGATGTTGAGACTACTTTAACTCCAAAACAAGAAAAACTTTTCTATTCATTTGATAGAGCTAGGGGTTCTACTTATGGTATTCCAGAAAGTTATGCTACCAATACTGTTATGATGGCTTTGGGAAATTTAGATATGTTTTCTATGAAGATGCCAGCAGAAGAAGAGCCTGTTTTTATGAGGATGAGTTTAGCTGAATCGGACAAAAAAAATGATTCAAATATAATGAGTTTACTAGTCCCTTCGCTAGAAGGAGATAAAATTCCTCTCTCTAGTATAATGAAAGTTCAAAACCAAAAGACAGAAAATCCAATATTACACAAGGACCTTCAGCGTGTAATGTATGTTATGTCTGAGCTTTCTGGTAAGGAAGAAAGCCCGATTTATGCGATAAAGAAAATGGAAAAGAAACTAAAAGATTTTAAGATACTATATGCAGCCTCTCCATCTATTATTGATGGACCTATACTTAAATGGGATGGTGAGATGGATATAACAGTGGAAGTCTTTAGAGATCTCGGGATTGCTTTCGCTATATCGATTGTGTTAATTCTTGCATTGCTTATAGGTTGGTATAACTCTTTTATTACTCCATTTATAATAATGATTCCAGTTCCTCTAAGTTTAATTGGTATTGTTTTTGGACACTGGGTAATGGGTGCCTTTTTTACTGCAACCTCAATGATAGGTTTTATTGCGATGGCAGGAATAACAGTTAGAAATTCAATTTTGCTCGTTGACTTTATTGAACAGAAACGATTTAGCGGTGTAGAATGTAAGGAAGCTGTTGTAGAAGCTGCTGTTGTTCGTTTTAGGCCAATATTATTAACAGCTATGGCTGTAATAGTAGCAGCTGTAGTGATTCTATTTGATCCGATCTTTCAGGGATTAGCGATAAGTCTAATGATGGGATCCATTGCTGCTGCCATGCTTTCTATACCATTGGTTCCAATACTATATTATTGGATTAGAAGGGAAAAAGCTGTTACTAGAAAATTTAAAACATCTGGTACTAATTATGAAAAAACAGAAGAAAGGTAGGTGCTAAAATGAGTAGTACTATTGAACACAGTTTATTTGAGCTTATACAAGCAGTAGGTGTTTTTCAAAAACACCCACATTACTTAGAAGGGTGTGGTTTGTTTACTCAAACTGAGCTGAAAGTCATAGATGCTGTAAAACCAAATAATAAAATTAAAATGTCTGAAATATCAAAGATACTTGGTACAACAAAGGGTGGAGCAACACAGCTTGTTGATAGATTGGTTGATAAAAAAATCTTAACTAGAAACTATAATAAGGATGATAGGAGAATAGTCTATATAGCACTTACATCTGATGGTGTGAAAGCGCATAAGTCTTACATTGAGTGTAAATCAAAAATAATAGGATCTGTGTGCAAACGATTAGTATCTAAAAATAATGATGTAGAAAAAAAAGATTGCATTAAGTTTATGAAAACTCTTACATCAATATTAAAAGGAACGCCTAAAGACAAATAAATTTAGAACTATTTAACTTAATGGTTTCCACAATTGTGCGTGCTGTGTCCCACACAAGTTGCATTTAGGCTCATCTGTTCTAGTTTGTTCTCTTTATAGGCCTTTACTGTTTCTGTTATATTACTAAAACCAGTCTTAAAAACTTTTATGTTTGATGCTGTTAACTTGTTCAGAGCTCCTGCTCCAATACCGCCAACAACTATTCCATCAAATTTGTATGCAGATAAAACCGCTAATGGCTGGCACATCCCATGGCTGTGTTCACTGTTTGTGTTAGTTACAGTTTGGTGCTCAAGCGTTTCTGTATCAATGATCATAAAATAAGGTGCTGATCCAAAATGCTCGCTAACTTGGCTGTTAATGCCTTTATCTTCTTTTACTGGTAAACATAGTTTCATCTTTTTCTCCTTTTTTATCTATCTTCTATCTTTAATGCTTTTCCGTTGATTATAGCGTCTGATATTTTTTTGTGTGCAGACTTTATTATTCGCCCAAATGTCTGACGGGATATCTTCATTTTTTTTGCTGCGTCATCCTGATATAAACCTTCAAGATCTGCTAATTTTATTGCCTCTATTTCATCTGGAGCCAGAGTAATTTCACAGAGGTCACTTAGTGGGATTCCTCGAGGTTTAAAATAATTAGAACAAGGTTTACAGCAGGTCTTTCTACCTTTTTTAGGACGCATATTATATGGTTATTAGCATATGCTCATAACCTGTCAATAGTTGTTTTATCCTAATGATTAACTTTATTATTGAGCCGTTTTGTTCTATGTTGTAGTAAGTCTAATCACAAAAATTATAGGATTCTTATGAAAAACAACAAAGAGATACTGGAATTATTAAAAAAAGAATTAGTTTTAGCCCTTGGTTGCACAGAACCTATAGCTGTAGCTTTAGCTGCTGCCTATGCAAAAAGAGCGATTAATACTGAACCTGATCTTATAGAAGTTAATCTAAGCGGTAATGTCCTTAAAAATGGCATGGGTGTAGGCATACCTGGTACTAATCTTATTGGCTTATCCATAGCAGCTGCGCTAGGTGTTATTGGTGGTAGTGCAGATGCTCAACTTGAAGTACTTAAAGATATTAGCGAAGAAGATATTAACATCGCGAAATTATATGTAGAGCAAGGTAAGGTCATAGTAAAAGAAAGCAAGAATTCAGATAAGCTATATATTGAAGTAATTTGTAGAAAAGAAAATCATTATGGAAGAGTTGTTATTAAAGGAACCCATACCAATGTTATACTTATAGAGCATGATAATAAAATTATATTCAACAGAAAGGAACAATCTGGTTTTGTAGTAAAGAATAATGAAAGGTTTAAAGAGATAAAACTCACTGTTGATGAAATATATAGCTTTGCGACAAAAATACCTCTTGAAGAGATTGAATTTATACTTGGATATGCAGATATAAATATGGCTCTTGCTAAAGAAGGAGTAAGAGAAGGATATGGACTTCATGTTGGCAAGACGATGATGCAAAATATTGAAAAAGGTCTAATGGGTAATGATGTTACAAATAGAGCCATGGCCCTTTCTTCTGGCGCTTCTGATGCAAGGATGAGTGGCTGTTGTCTTCCAGCTGTCGCTAATTCTGGTAGTGGCAACCAAGGCATCACAATAATGGTTCCTATCCTTGTGTATGCAGAATATTTAAAAGTTAATAGGGAAAAATTAGCCAGAGCATTAGTTCTGGGTAACTTAATATCAATCCATATAAAAACTCATCTTGGTCGTCTAGCTGCTCTTTGTGGTGTTGTTATTGCAGCTACTGGTGCAAGCTCTGGTATTACATATCTTTCTAGAGGAGATCTAGAAAAAATAAAGGCTGCTATAAAGAACATGGCAGGTAATATATCTGGAATGTTTTGTGATGGGGCAAAGCCTGGCTGTGCTATGAAAGTAGCTACATCTGTAAATGCAGCCATGCAGTCTGCTATACTTGCAATAAATAATAGGGTTATTTCTGAAGCAGAGGGAATTATTGCAGATGATGTAGAAGATACAATCGTGAATCTAGCAAAACTTGGTTCAGAAGGAATGTTGGAAACAGATAAAATGATCTTGGAAATTATGGTCTGTAAATAGTGTTTATTTTTTGTTGTGTTCTTTATCGTAATAATACTGAAAGATGATGTTTTCACTTGCGTGAAGATGCTTACAGTGACCATCTTTACAAGGAGTTAATCCATTGCTTTGGTACTTTAAATACCCATCAGAAAAAACTGTAACTACAGTCCCAAATTTTTTATGAAGCTGTTGTGCTGCAAGGTAATTTGCACCGGAAGAGATACCAACGCAGTAACCATGTTTGTCACATAAGTATTTTGCTGCCTCTATAGAATCTTGAGTAGATATACAAATAACCTCATTTATGTCTTTATGTAGTCCCTCTTTCCCATCTGTTGCTATCGCAGGAATAAAGCCATCTCCTATTCCCTGAATACCGTGAAGTCCTGCCGGTTTTCCACTCATTACAGCCGACTCAGTCGGTTCAACAGCAGCTATGTATACTTTGGGATTTACTTCCTTAAGGGCCTGAGCAACTCCTATAATTGTTCCTCCAGTTCCAATTCCGCCAACAAAGGCATCAACTGTATTTGAATATTCCTTCATTTGATTAATTATTTCCTGCCCTGTAGTTTTATAATGGCATTCAACATTAAGAGGATTGGAAAATTGATCTGGATTAAAAAATCCTGGCTGTTTTGCCATTTCATCTCTTATTCTTGCCGCCTCTGCAAAATCACCTGCTTTACAAAGTACTAGTTCAGCTCCCATCTCTTTAATGATCTTTTGTCTTTCTTTAGTCATGTTTTCTGGCATTACAATAATAACTTTATATCCCTTACTTACTCCATAATAGCTTATAGAAATACCGGTGTTTCCGCTAGTAGCCTCGACTATAGTCATACCTTTCTTAAGTAATCCTTTGCGCTCACTTTCATCGATTATATATTTTGCAATTCTGTCCTTGATACTTCCACAAGGATTTGTGCATTCAAGTTTTGCATAAATGTTATCAACTTTAACAAGTGGGGTATTACCTATCTTCATTTCTACTCCTTTTTAAATAGATCAGCCTTAAGCTCTTTTAATTAATAAGGTCTTTATTAGCAAGACAAATAATACACCTGTTTGAGTTATTTACTTGACTTTTGTTGTTTTTTATTATCAATAGTAAGGTCTCTGGAGATGATATTTTTAATGAAAAATATTAATAGGTTGTTTATTATCCTGTCTCTGCTTCTAGTTCCTAATTATATTTACTCAGGTCCTATAATAATTAAACTTAATGGTTTGATGGGGGTTTACTCCAATATAGCTATAGAGATTTCTGCTGACGGTAAAACCTTTGTTTTTGGCAAATTTAGAATTGTTGGAGAACACAACTTTGACGTGCAAGGTTTAGCTTTATCTTTTGATAATTTTCAAAAATATAACAAATTTGAGACATTTATTATTAGTCCAGACGGTAAACTTCCAGTGGATATAAGCTCTTCTATTAGTAATGGTGGACGAGTCGTAGAATACTCTTTTAGCGTTTTTGCTAGTGAGATAGCAGTAATAAAAGAGGGAGGAGCTTATAAGGTTTTATTAAGAAACCGTTTAGGGGAAACTATAAAAAAAATTGGTTTTCAGATGACAAGTATAACAGAGTTATCTGGAATTCCTTATATATATGAGCCTTTTAATAATGAGTTTTTTGCGATGGCATCTGATGGATGGTTTAAGGGTAATGAGTATGTAAGGCTTTTTCCACATGACTATGAATGGAAAAGTCTTACGGCTGATCAAAATTATGAGTCTATAATTAATGATGATCCAATAAAACATTTTGATATATTATTTGGACAGGGGCTTTTTGAATATCTTATAAAAAGAAATTATCAAGAGATAGAGACATGTAGTGAAAATGAACTTAAAGAGAGACAAATACAAACATTAATATTACTTGGTCTCTTTAGCAAATATAAGGAAAGAATAGTTTCAGATTATGTTAATGCTTTTTCTTTTATGAGTTCCTTGGAAACTATAAACCTTACTTTAAACCATCCAAGACAATTGGCTCTTTGGCTTAATTTTTCAGACGATATAACCAGAAAAGTTGAAAAATTTAAAGAAAAACTTCCAAAAATAAAATAGCGCTAATTTCTTTTTATAATTAATTGCTCTATTGGTGTTCTTTTGTCATTTTTTTGTTTTAATTTTTCTGTATATTCTATGTTTATAGCAGATAGCACCATGTTTATTTTATCCATATCTATTACGTAGTTGCCGTCGATTTTTATTGGCTCTTTTGTGCTTTTAAAATTAAGTTCACAGTTTGATATATGTATCTCTTTTTTCTCATCATCCCTATAAATTAGAGGAAAGCCTTGTGTCCTGCATACTACCGGCCTGAATTGGTATATTTGACAGGAGTTGTCATTTAAGAAAAAACATTTGTTCTTTTTATTTGGAACGATATTCATTTCCTTAATAGAGTCTCTTATGTAGTCTGCCTCTACCGGTAACAGTGTCAGTCCACTAATACAACATGAAGAGCATTTATGTTCACAATTTATGTCAGAAGAATAGTGTACATAGATTTTAGAGCAGAGCTCTTCTAAGTTCTTTAAGAAGGCGGTGTAGTTAGTGAATTTAGATTCCATATTTATACTGGAATGTTTAACAAATTAGCCGTACAATTACAACAAATTAGTTAATTAAAGAGGCTTTGTATATGAGAACAATTATTAAAATATTAGTTATTTTTCTGGCTGTAAGTCTTGCTAGTACATTATTGATAAATCACTTTAATGTACAATTTGGCGATGTAGACTATTGGCGTGTTCATGGGCTCTTTTTCCTTATATTCATCGGGATATTCCCTCGTTTAACACTGTTCTTCTCTAGTGTTCCATTTGGGGGATTATTTTGGTGGTTGGGTTTTTTCTTTGCACCAAGATTACTAGTGGCGATACTCGCTACTGTTGCCTATTGGAATACAAACAAGATATTAGTAGTAGCGGCGTGGCTTATTGCAATAGGTGGAGAAAGTTCAGAGAAATATTATATTCACAGAAGGACTTTTAAACACAAAAAACCGCCAATCACTGACGAAAATGTTATTGAAGCAGAGTATTACGAAAAAAAATAATATAATAATACAAATCTAAATTAGAATATATATCCTGATTAAATAAGCCTTCCAATTCACTCATCCTATTCATTGCTGTAATGCTATGTTTGCAAATCTTTGTAGTCTCTTCTGCCGAGAAGCCTCCAAAGACTGCAAACATTAGCATTACAGCTGCTTTATACGGATTCGTTCCTATTTCAAACTGCTTAATTTAATCAGGATATATATTCTAATTTAAATCAGTATTATTTAGATCTGAGTATAAATTTATATTAATCTAAACAACCATTTGCAACAAGAGCTCGCACGTATGAAGAAGCTTTAATGTTATATTTTCTTAGCTGTATAGGCTCCAAGTTGAGAGACGATACAGGTTAGAAAATATTTTATTACAGCAATGAATAGTGCAAAGCGGGTTGCAGGTTGTTTAGATTAATATAAATTTATACTCAGATTAAAAAATAATTATTTATTCCAGTTATCTATTATTTCTTTAATGACCTGAGACTCGGCCTTACCTTTTAAAAGAGGCATTACCGTTTTCATGTTTACTTCTTCAGGTTTTATGTTGCTCTTTATGAATGCAACTACTTCTTCTTTTGTCATAAGTTTTGGAAGAAATTCTTCTACTATTTTGATCTCTTCTCTAAGCTCTACCTTTTTGTCTTCTGGGAATATGTCCAGAGCCTTAACTAATTTCTTATGATATGCAAAACAGACTTCTTCTTCTGTCCTTTTTTTATTGCTGGATTTTTCTTCAGTCTGAAGTTCTGTCATTAGCATTCTTATTACAGAAAGCCTTTTTACGCTCTTTTCCTTCATTGCTATTATCATTTGATCATGAAGAGTCTTAGCTATACTCAAATTAGCACCTCCACTTGTCTATATGCGCGGTATATTAACATAAAAAGGTCTCAAAACCATGTTTTTTGATTAAATACTTATATAATAAAATCAAATAATCATTTGACATAATCAATCATGTGTTTTAAAACTTGGGCCATGTCTAAAATAAAACATGATGATAATGAAAGTACAAAAAACCTATTGATAAACAAAGCTACGGCGTTGTTTGCACAAAAAGGTTTTGAAGGAACAACAATAAAGGACATCTCAGATGCTACAGGTGTAAATGTTAGCCTCGTAAGCTATCATTTCGGTGGAAAAGAGGGTTTGTATTATGCATGCTTGGAGCAGTTCGGTAAAGAAAGACTTGCTGTTGTTGAAAAGATCTTACTTTATCCAAAATCAAAAGAAGAATTTGAAATAAGATTACAAATGTTTTTGGATGAACTGATAGATGTTCACTTAGAAAAACCAGACATAACAGAACTTCTTCATAGAGAATTTGATAGTAAGCGTCCTAAAACGATGGAGATATTCAAAAATACTTTTCTGAGATCTTATAAATTACTTTTAGACTTTTTTGCTGCAGCACAAAAACAGAAAATTATAAGACAGGACATTAACGCAAGCATGGTTGGTGCTCTAATGTTTGGAGGCATGAAAGTCATGCTTATGCATAATCATATACAGAGCGCTATGCCAGAAGTTAATCTTGATGATTTTTCAATAAAGAGCAAAATAAGAGAAAATTATATGAAATTATTTTTAGATGGCCTGTACGGCACAATTAAGAGGTGAGGATTATGAGAAATTTTAAATTAATTTGTTTGATCGGTCTTATAAGCGTTAATGCTTATTCTTTGAATTTGGATTCATTTTTGGGAGAAGTTAGTAAGGGCAACCAAGGTTATACTTCTTCTCAAAAAAGTTATGAGGCTGGAACATCTAAAGCTGAAGAAGGTGATTTGATGTTGGCTTATTCGTTTTTTACCAACTATCAGTTCTCTAATGATAAAAGAGAAAGCAACTTTTCTTTTATAACTGGAGATAGGGTTACAAATAACAATTTGGCCTTTGGATTCAACAAACAAACTACCTTTGGTCTTAGTGGATCTCTATATTACAACATCAGTCAGACCTCCATGCATGGAGCG
>JBAXWW010000041.1:0-10632 GCA_037128215.1 bacterium
ACTAAAATTGACAACAACATCCCAGGAGTAAATCCTACTACAGACAAGTTATCTGAAGCACCTAAACAGCAAGGAAAATATATTATATCCAAAAATCACAAAGAACTTAAACAACTAGAAAAATATAAATGGTGGCTACAGTATGAAACACCAGAGGCTGTTTTATCTGAGGTATTAAAAAATAAAGATAGTTTGAACATGAAGAACCCAACTGTTTCAGTATTATTTGAAACAAAACAACCTGGAGTAGAAAAAAGGGCTCTGTGCTTTATAGAATCAAACGACAGAACATACATGGAAATGACTTATTATGATACAAGCGTACCAAGAGATCAAACCTTCATAAAAGATGAAGTTAGTACCTGTGTAAAAAGAGACTTGAGTTATTACACTTTAGATACATTTAAAAATAAATCATTTACGATAACAGATTTCAATATCGCTAAACATAAAGCAACAATGGATAAAAAGAAAAATTCTTGTGCGTATGAAAGAGCTTATGTTCTAGATTCTTGGAAATATAATATGGTAAAGACTCCAAAACTAAAAAAGAACCAAAAATTTCTGACAATAATTGACAAGACTGCAGACTGTGAAGCATTCCACGTAGAATACTACATCGGAGAAAAAGTAACTGCTCCAACTATAAGCAAGAAAGTGACTCTATAGTTTGTATAATTAACAGTGTCTGTAAAAAGCTTTGTACGCCTTATATGAACAGTAAATATCTGCCTTAGATGCAACTTCAAAAGTTGAATGCATGCTCAATATTGCTGGACCACAGTCTATAACATCCATACCGTAGTATGCAAAATACATAGCAACCGTTCCGCCGCCACCCATATCAACTTTTCCAAGTTCAGCAACTTGCCATTTTACTTTGTCCTCAGCAAAAGCTTTTCTTATCTGGGCAATGAACGCTGCATGAGCTTCACTAGCTCCAGACTTACCACGAGCACCACCGTATTTGTGCACACAAACGCCACAACCCATTTTTGCAGCATTCATAAGATCCATAACATTATGCCACTCAGGATCTATACCTGCTGCAACATCGGCAGAGATAACTTTTGAGTTGCTCATTGATTCACTAATTATTCTTGGATCAGTAACTCCATAAAGCTCAATTAATTTTGTAAATATTCTAGGAATAAGATTGGAATCAGCAGCTCCATCACCAATGGAACCTATTTCCTCTTTATCAAAAAAGATAGCCAAAGTATTCTTATTTGTCTTTTCCATGTCGAATAAAGCCTTTGCTGACGTAAAAGCACATGCTCTATCATCCTGTCCGTGTGCACCTACCAAGCTCCTATCAAAGCCTATGTCCCTTGCTTTACCAGCTGGAACAAGGTGTATCTCTGCACTTACGAAATCTTCTTCTTTTATCCAATATTTATTATAAAGGTGATCAAGTATACTCAGTTTAATCGCTTCACTTCCTGATTTAAATTTATATGGAATAGAACCCACAAGAATATTTAACTGCTCTCCTTCTATTACTTTATTAGCTGGTTTAGTAATTTGGTCCTGAGCAAGATGAATAAGAAGATCGTTAACAGTAAAAACAGGATCATTCTCATCATCACCAATAGCGACAGTAACTATTTGTCCATTTTCTTTTACGACTATCCCGTGCATAGATAAAGGAATCGCGACCCAATGATATTTTTTAATACCACCATAGTAATGAGTCTTCATAAAGGCCATGTCATCAGCCTCGTAAAGAGTAACACCTTTAAGATCCAGTTGAGGGCTATCTATATGTGAGGCTATTATGTTAAATCCTTTTTTAAAATCCAGATTATTTATGTTAGCTATTACAGCAGAGACACCTTTATTGTTTATAAATATTTTTCTATCATTTTTTGTGGCTTTTTCTATGTTTTTATATCCCTCTTTAGACGACCATTTTTCAAGATGTGAAACAGCTTCTCTTTCTGTTTTACAATTATTCAAGAATTTTTTATATTCATCACCCAAGTCAAAGATTTCTTTAGTCGTTTTAGAGTCTATAGAATCCCACACAGATTTTTTAGTTAAGAACAACTTATCCTTAAGAACTTTATTTCCATCATTCTTTATTTTTTTTGCCATTTTATCCCCCTTTAACCCTTTAAGAGATATCATAAAATTTACGTATTGCAAAGTCGGCAAAAAAGAGTTTTGATATTAATTTGTAGTAGCAAAAAAGCAGGGATCAAAAATGTATCAGTTAGTACTTGTAAGACATGGTGAAAGCGTTTGGAATAAAGAAAATAGGTTCACAGGTTGGACTGATGTTGATTTATCAGATCTTGGGGTAGAAGAAGCTGAAACGGCTGGCAAAACACTTAAAGAAAAACGATTCTATTTTGATGAAGCTCATTGCTCTGTTCTAAAAAGAGCAATTAGAACTTTGCAGATAATACTGGATGAGATGGATATCAAGAACCTTCCTATATATGAAAACTGGAGACTTAACGAAAGACACTATGGTTCGCTACAAGGATTAAACAAAGCAGAAATGATAAGAAAATATGGAGAGAAACAGGTCCAGATCTGGAGAAGAAGTTTTTCTGTTAGACCACCTGCTCTAGAAAAAAACGATCCACGGAATCCAGCTCTTGATCCAAAGTACAAGGACATGGAAAAAAGCCAGATCCCTTTGTGTGAGAGCCTTGAAGACACAATAAATAGGATGATGCCTTACTGGCACCAAGTAATCGCTCCCAATATAAAGAAAGGAAGAAAGATAATTATTTCAGCTCATGGTAATAGTTTAAGAGCCTTAATAAAGCATCTTGATAATATTTCTGATAGCGAGATCCCTAAATTAGAGATACCTACAGGCAAACCACTTATATATGAGCTCGGTGATCAGTTAGAAGTATTCAATCATTATTATCTGGAGGGATAGAATGCCTTTGATATTTTGGAATAATGTCAGTATTTGGGAAATTTTAACTGTATTGGTGTGTTTTTTGCTCTCAGCATTTTTCTCTTCTGTAGAGACAGCTCTAACATCTATCACACCTACTAAAGCTGTACAGCTTATGGATGATGAATCTATTAGAGCAAAAAACATTAAACATTGGTTCCACGATCCATCACGACTTATTACTACTATCCTTATAGGAAATAGTACGGCCAGTATCGTTGCTTCTTCTGTTACCACTCTTATCGCAAAAAAAATATTTGGAGGTTTTGGAATTGCAGTAACTCTGGGTGTAATGACTTTTCTAATCCTTACTTTTGGAGAGATAGTACCAAAGATATTTGCAAGAGCTAATGCTGTAAAGCTGAGCTTGGCCTTAATGCCATTATTAATGTTCTTTTACTATCTACTGTACCCTTTTACCTCTCTATTTGTATATATGACTGAAAAAGTTTTTAAGTCGACAACATCACAGCATTCTAGAAGAGGACCACTTGTAACCTTGAAGGATCTAGATTTTTTTATATCTCTTGCTCAAAAAGAAGGAGCTCTAACTGGTTCCAAAAAAGGAATGTATCTTAAAGCAGTCTCTGAGTTTAGTGATCTAAAGGTAAAGCATATTATGGTACCAAAAAATAAAGTTTCAATAATAGATTCAGATATTGATATCAAAAAATTAACTCAGATAATACAAAAAGACATGTTCACAAGGTACCCTGTAGTAAATGATAACGGAAATTTTATCGGTGTTCTACATGCAAAAGATCTACTCTTAAACATAGATATATGTGAAAAAGAAAACAGTATCCTCTCCATACTTAGACCACCTTTTTGGACAAATGAATTTATGAAAGTAGACACAGTATTGGAAATGATGAAAGCCAAAAAAAGCCAAATGTTCCTAGTAAAAGATGAATATGACCAGTTCAACGGTATTATAACTATGGAAGATATACTAGAGGAACTGGTGGGAGAGATAGAAGACGAACACGACATGGAAGACGAGGTAGATTGTAATGGGAATATGAATGTCTTTGTTATAAGTGGAGATGACTCGATACACGATCTTAACACTAAATACAGCCTAAATATTCCAGATGATAAAGACTTCCAAACATTCAACGGCTTCTTGCTGGATCTTTTAAATGGTGTCCTCCCTAAAAAAGAAACAATAATAACTTGGGAAAATTTAAAGATAAGAATAATAAAAAATAAGAACAAAAATGTAGAACAGGCAGAGATAACCATATTATGAACGGAGGTAATCGTGAGAATAAAAACGATATTATTATTTTGCTTATTAATTACAAGTATCTCAATAGGAGCAACCATGGAAACTTATAAAAATGATTTTAAATGTTTCGCCAACTATCCAAAAACTGCAAGAGCCAAAATCTTACAAATAAAAATAACAGATGATCTCCCAGTATGGGATCTTTCCTATATTTATTCTGGCTATTCTGACCCAAAGATAATGGAGGATCTTAATAAATCAATAAAAGCTTCTGCAGATTTTAAGAAAAAATATGAGGCAAACATAAATAAAGAAAAATTATCAGCGATGCAGCTTCTTGCAGCAATAAAAGAATATGAAGTGGTATGGCAAACAGCAATACTTCCACAACAATACGTAAGTAATGTGCACAACACCGACATGAACAATAGTGAATTAATGGCATTGCTTGGAAAAATAGAAATAATGACATCAAGTATAACAAAGAACACCTCTTTTTTTGAAAATGGCCTGGCAAGAACCAGTGATAAATACAAGAAGAAAATTTTTACAGACAAGAAACTATCAGATTACAGCAATTGGCTAAGTAAGGTTGCTACAAAGAAAACACATCTGTTA
The DNA here is from genome assembly GCA_037128215.1 of bacterium. Lineage (GTDB taxonomy): Bacteria > Bdellovibrionota > JAFGOL01 > JAFGOL01 > JAFGOL01 > JAPLFT01. The sequence goes on from JBAXWW010000041.1 coordinate 4,770, forward strand.
CCTGAAGATCAGGAACAAATATTAATAGATAAAGACATAAACGGAGTAAATGCCTGGGCTAATTTTAGAAGCATCTATGAATCAAAATATTCATTCATGTTCAGAGGCCCTGACGACAATGAAGAAAAAAAATATACACTAACCCAACTAACAAAATTTGTTGAAGACAGTAATAGAGACGTCAGGCAAAAAGCAGCCAGACTTTTTCTTAACAAGTTTAACCAAGATTCATATATATATGCACAGATATATAATTCCATTATCCAAGATATGATTTTGATAGAGAAGAATAGAAGAGGATATACTCCAATGATCTCCGTCAGAAATGTTGGAAGCCAGTTGGATGACAAAGTCGTAGATGTTATGCATCAGGTAATAAAAGAGAATTACAAATTAGCGCAAAGATATTGGAAAATAAAAGCACAGCTATTAAAAATAAAAGATTTTAACAACGCAGATGTAAGAGCTCCTTTTGTTGTAAAGGATGATCGCAAATATACATATACCCAGGCTCTTGACCTACTTCAAGATACATATAACAGTTTTTATAAACCATTCGGGTCCGCTTTTGAAAATATGTATAGATGTGGACTAGTACATGCAACACTTAAAGCAGGAAAAAGAGGAGGAGCATATTGCGATTATTTTGGACCGACATTAGCTCCTATTATTCTTGTAAATTACCAGGGGACATTAGATGATGTATCGACCATAGCACATGAGGGTGGACACTGGGTACATGGCTTATTGTTCTCAGAAAAGCAGACATTGTTAAATTCTGATATCCCTATGGCAACAGCAGAAACAGCCTCTGTTTTTAATGAGATGCTATTAACCTCCAGACTACTAAAGGAAAATAAAGATAATAAAGAAACATCTCTATCCATCCTTATAAGTAAACTAGATGGGATTATGGGTACTGTCTTTAGGCAAGCAGCTTTTAGCTATTTTGAACAAGCAGCCTTTAAAGCTTCAGAGAATGGACCTTTAACACCAGAACAATTCAGCGATGTTTTTGTTAAGGAATATGGAGATTTATTTGGTGATGCAGTTAAAATGACCCCAGATTTTAAATATGAGTGGGCAAGGATCCCTCACTTTATGAGGCCATTCTATGTATACGCATACGCCTTTGGGGAACTGGCTACTCTATCACTGTATCAAAAATATATGGACAACCCTAAAGAATTTCCAGCAGAATATATGGAGTTTTTAGAGGCAGGATCTTCTCTTAATCCTCAGGACCTATTTGCCAAAGTAAACATCGATCTAAAACAAAGAGAGACCTGGCAGAGTGGATTTAGATACATATCGTCACTAATAGATCAAACAGAAAAATTAGTCAGCGATATGAACCGATAACTGTTTATACGGTATACTAAAATTATTATCCGTACAGATATTTACTAGGATAAGGTCTACTTCTCTCTTCAACTCTAAATAATATGGTGCCAATTCACCCTCGAACCTTACTTCTGCTATTATATTTAGGGAACTTTCCTTTGATCCACCAAAATAAACGCCAACGCCTTTTCTTTGTACTCTAGTGCTTAATTTGTGCTCTCTTAGCTTTAGTATAAGACTATTTCTAAAAATCTTTACAACATCATGTATGTCGGGCTGAAGACTATAGTCTACATCTATAGATGTAGATATTTGGAAGCCATAAGAAAGATTATTTGGTTTTTGAGCGATAAAATCAGAAATAGTGTAGAATTTTTTTGTTTCACCACTTGTGCTTATAATAACCTGCTCTGGTGTCTGTAAAAATATTTTTCCATAAGTTCCATCTTCAAGTATTACTGAATCCCCCTGATTTGTAGGAAACCATGGTTCACCGTCAATAACTGGCCTTGAAGTCAAGTCCTTTATCCTACTTATACCGATCCTTATCTCTCCACTCTGTAATGATTCATTTTGAAGTATCGTTTGTAATCCAATTTTTTTGACTAACCATGGGCAAGAATTAAAAATTATTCTTTGACCTTCCCTTACTGTTCCTAGATCAAAAATTATTTTTATAGCACTAAAAAGACCAACAAAAAGATGCTTAAATCCCCAAAAAATCAGACCTATCATTATTATTATGACGATAAACAAGAACCAGTCATTTAACAGGAACAAACATAAAAGACCTGCGCCAACGCTTATAATAACTGCAAATACTCCGTACAGAGCCATAAATGGTTTGCTTATAAAGTAAAATTTTTCTCTATGTAATAAAGGTTTAAGAGCAAATCTCTTAAAAAGTACTAATAGCCAGAAAACAGCTACAGACAGAACAATAGCAAATAAAAGATTTTTACCTTTGTTTGTAAAAAAATCACCTAGCAGTAATTTGCTTGTATATAAAAAGGAGCGATCATCTTTTAAATCCTCGTTTAATTGGTCCTGCAAAGAATCTTTTTCTGCTTGTAGGTCTTTTTGTATTTTAAGAGTACGATCTTTAGATTCCTGTAACCTTTTAAAAATAACACCGCTAGAATATTTTTGAAGAAGTTCGTCTACATTTGAAATACCATACTGTGCATCATCTATTCTTTGTTCCAGATCAGATATATTATTTCTTATCTGCTCTATTCTTCTTGGCTTTTCACTGGCTCGTTTCAGACTCTGTACTACTGGTTTTAAAACTTCCTGAAGTTCCTGCCACACATCTTTATCTTTAACAACGGGTTCATCATCTGGTGAAAAAAGATCAGAATCTGTTGCTACATCATCAAAAGCTAGTTCAGAATCTTTTATTTTTGCTTCTATATTTTCTTTGTCCAAATTAGTATGAGCAGTAGTTAACTGTTGCTTTAACATTTCTATGTTCTGCGCCAGCGTGTCTATCTCTTTTATTCTCTGGTCTTCCGAACTATCCGCCTTAGCATAAGGAGAAGAAGACAAAAATAGGCTTAAAGAAAATATCAAAATAAAGAACCTTTTCATAAAAAACAGGACCTCCACTTTTAATCTATCAAAGGGACAGAGACAATTTCTTTTCTATCTTTATAGACAATTAGAGATAGCGTCAAACATGAAAACAGTATAATAACACCGCCTATAATAGAGTATACGTCTAAATATTCTTTCCATATCAAAACGCCCCAAAAAACATTAAAAAAGACCCCAGAATAACCAACCATAGAGACTATTCCAGCCTTTTCCAGACCATAAGCTTTGGTCATAAAGAACTGAGCTATGGTTGCAAAAACACCTATCATAAGCAACGCTATAAACTGATAGGCAGATGGTATAGTAAAATAAGACGACCAAGGTAGTGGAACCATTGCAGCTGTTAGAGAAAAATACAGTACTATCATGTGTGTTTTATGTTGTTTACTTAGTGCTCTTATACAAACATAGGCAAGAGCAGCAAGTACCGCTGATAGCACAGCCATAACTGCTGGAAAATTACCTAAGTTAGAAAAACTAGGCTTTATAACCATAATACATCCGACCAGGGAAGAAACTAACAATAAATAAAAAAACCTCGGAAGCTTTTCTCCAAGTATAAAATTTGCAAAAATGGCAACAAAGACCGGCGACAGCTGAAAAAGAATACTGACTTCTCCAAGCTTTATCCTTGATATCGCATAAAAAGAACAGAGCAGTGCTACACCACCTAGAACACCCCTCAGAAACAGGACTTTCTTGTGTTGTGCCTTAAAAGAATAGCCATTGTACAACATGTAGCAGGATACTATCACCAGACCTATGAAGCTTCTAAAAAAAGCTATCTCTGTAAAAGTCATCTTGTCAGATATCAGCTTCGTAAATAAATTAGTTAAACTAAAAAAGAAAGTTGCTAACAAAGACAACAAGATCCCATTCCTTATTCCCTGTAATTTTGATATCATAGTCGAAATTCCTATTACCCTTTTTTTCAAGTTGTAGTAACATATTTTTAGAGGAATTGTTATGATAAATGAAAGAGTTAGAAAGCTACGTGAACAGATGAAACAAAATGGAATAGATGCCTATCTCTTACCAGGAACAGATCCACACCAAGATGAATATCTACCTGAACATTGGAAAAGAAGAGCCTTTATTTCAGGCTTTACTGGATCTTACGGTCAGATAGCAATAACACTAGATAAAGCTGTAGTTTGGACCGATGGAAGATATGAAATACAAATAAAGCAGGAACTCAACGGAACACCTTTTGAGGGTCGTATAAAGGAACAACATACAGCAGACCTCTATATGGAGATAAATTGGATCATCGGTGAACTTTTACATAAAAACGGTGGTGTCATCGGAATAGATCCACAACTTGTTAACATAAATCAGGCAGAAGCAATAAAAGAGACTTTAAAGCATCATCACAAAATATCCCTTAAGTATCTGGAAAAAAATCTAATCGATGAAATATGGGAGAATAGACCGTCTCTTCCAAATTCACCAGTAATATTCAGGGATGAAAAATTTGAAAATGTATCTGCAAGTGAAAAAGTAGAAAAGCTACAAAAAATAATGATAGATAAAGAGATAGATATGCACGTTGTTTCTAATCTTGAATCTATAGCAAGAATATTGAACGTAAGGGCATCGGACATAAATTATAATCCTTTAGCAATTTCTTACTTGATAGTAGAGACAGATAAAATACTCTGGTTCATAGACGAAAACAGGTTCCCAGTAGGATATAAAAACAAGTTACCAAAAAACTGTGAAATTTTTCCTTACAATGATTTTATAAAAACACTTAATAAGGTTTCAAAAGGAAAAAACGTACTAATAGATCCTAATGAAATTTCCCAGGCAATAATGAATAGAATAGAAGCATCCGCTGACGTAAAGAGGGAAGCTTCTCCAATCATAGGAATAAAGGCTATTAAAAATAAATTTGAGATAGACAGAATGTTTGAAGCCAATATACAGGATGGAATTAGCGTATTAAAAGCTATTTACTGGTTAAAGAACGAGGTAAAAAAACGAACTGTCTCTGAATGGGAAATGGCAGAAAAGATTGAAGAATTAAAAAAAGAACAAAAGGATTTCATGTATCTTAGTTTTAATACAATAGTTTCTTATAAAGCTAATGGTGCCATCATCCATTACTTCCCAAAAAAAGAGTCTTGTGTAGATATAAAGCCAGAAGGAATCGTTTTAATAGACAACGGAGGACAATATCTTGGTGCCACAACAGACATGACAAGAACTATAAGCGTAGGCAAAACATCAAGGGAAATAAAAGAGAACTATACTCGTGTATTAAAAGGTCATGTCAATGTAGCTAGAATAAAATTTCCTCAGGATACAAGAGCATATCAACTTGATGCATTAGCGAGACAATTTCTATGGGCTGAGGGACTTGGCTATCAACACGGGACAGGACATGGTGTTGGTTATTGCACTTGTGTACACGAAACTACCAACGTAGGAATAAGTCCACTAAAACCTGTTATCCTTGAAGAAGGAATGACACTATCTAATGAGCCTGGATACTATAAAGAAGGAGAATATGGAATAAGAATAGAGAACGTTGTTGCTATAGAAAAAGATGAGGAACTAACTCAGAAAAATGGTAAATATACATTCCTAAGATTTATGCAATTAACTCTCTGCCCATATGAAAGAGACTTAATTGTCATGGAGCTACTAAATCCAAGAGAGATAAACTGGATAAACAACTATCACAAATTAGTAATCAAAACACTACGACCACACATACAAGAGCAAAATCTTATAAATTGGCTAGAAGAAGCCTGTGCACCATTAACAGATTAAGGCTGTAAACTCTAAAAAAGCTTATCTGGTTTTCAGTCCAGCTTCATTCTCTTTTATGAATTTTTTAAGATCTTCAACTCTTACAAGAAGCCTTTCCCATTGTTCTCTATAAAGAGTAACAGGAAATCTTCCAAGACCATAAACG
>JBAXWW010000042.1:0-10606 GCA_037128215.1 bacterium
GAGTATCTTAATAATCCATCAAATGAAGTTATCCTTGTTCTTCTTTCTTATAAAATAGATAAAAGAAAGAAAAGTCTGGTGAACATACTGAATTACGGTGTGGTCTGTAATGCAAAACATCCTGACAAGAATGAGATCCAATTATGGATAAGAGGCTTTGCTAAAGAACGTTCAAGAACAATAGATCAACAAGCCATAGAATTCTTAGCTACAAGGTATGAAGCGGATCTTTCTAGAATAGAGAAAGAGATGGAAAAGACAGTATTATATTTGAGTGAAAAAACAGAAATAACAAGAAAGGATATTGAGTTTACCGCTACAGGAGTCTCAAGTTGTAGTATCTTTGATGTTGCTCCTGTTTTGGCTAAAAAGGACAGAAAGCAAACATTGCAAAGAGTTCAAAAATTATTAGATGATGGAGACACTCCAATTTCTATAAACTCAGCTATCATGGGTAGAATAAAAAGATTGCTTTTGGGCCACGATATATTATTGTCTAAAGCTGGTGATTCTGAATTGGCAAAAGCAGTTGGAATGCCTCCGTACTACCTTCCAGAATTTAAATTAGAGCTTAGAAACTATAAAAGGGAAGAGCTTGTTAGAATGTACAAAAAATGTATGAACATCGATTCTGATCTTAAGAGCGCAGGAAGAAATAAAGAGGACGTTTTGGTCTCTGGTGTTCTTGATCTTCTTGCTAGGAGAAGCTAGATATGTGTGGTTTTGCCGGTTTTGTCGGAAGTGCTGCTCTATCAAGTTCTATTAAACTTTCATTACAAGCCATGCAACATAGGGGACAAGATTCTGCCGGCATAGGCCTTATGTACAATAATAGTTTTCTTATTCATAAAGATTTGGGATATGTGGCAAGAGCTCTTAGAGATATAAATTATGAGGGTGGAGGCTTGGGTATTGGACATGTGAGATATCCAACTATAGGAGTAGGTATAAGAGAAGATGCTCAGCCATTTTTTAGTCGCCAGCCAGGAATGATAATGGCACATAACGGCAACATCATAAATTATAATGAATTAAAAGCTCTTTTAAAAAAACATTCAATAAACCTTTCTTCAAAATGTGATGTAGAACCTGTTTTGTACATACTTTGCGAACAATTAATGAAAATAAGAGAAAATAATCATGCTATATATGACGTTGTTTTAGCTCTAAAGGAAACGTATAAATTAACAAGAGGCTCATTTTCCTTAGTCGGTGGCCTTTATATAGATGGTAAACCAACTCTATTTTGTTCTCGTGATCCTTATGGCATAAGACCTGCTGTCTGGGGTGAAAAAGATGGGAGCTACATGTGTGCCAGTGAGAGTGTGTGCATAGATGTAATAGATGCAGATTTAAGAGGAGATGTTGCCCCAGGAGAAGTAATGTTCTTTAGAGAAGGAGAACAGCCTCAGACTTTTGTTATAGAGAAAGCAGGGCAAGCTCCTTGTGTTTTTGAAAATATATATTTTGCAAGACCGGACTCCATTACGAATGGACGTTCTGTCTATTCAACTAGAATAGAACTCGGAAGTGTTCTTGGGCAGGAATTTTTAACAAAGAAAATAGAAGTTGATGTAGTAATGCCAGTTCCGGATACCTCTGCACCAGCAGCTTCTGCTATAGCGGAGCAGATAAATAGACCTCTTAGAGATGGCCTGGTAAAAAATAGATATAGTGCAAGAACTTTCATTATGCCTACACAAGTAAGTAGGGAGAATGAACTTCGTTTAAAATTGAACCCTATAAAATCTCAAATAGAAGGTAAAAAAATATTATTAGTTGATGACAGCATTGTTCGGGGTACTACTTTGAAAAGGATGGTTTCCTTAATAAGACATAAGGGAAAAGCAAAAGAAATACATCTAGCTATCACTTCTCCTGCTGTTATTAATCCATGTTTCTACGGCATAGACATGTCTGTAAAAGAAGAATTGATTGCCTATCGTACTGCGATGAAGATGGGCATAAACCCTCGAGTTCCAATCAGCGTAGATGACCAAAGAAAATTAGAAGCAAAAATAGCAGAAAAACTAGGAGCCGATTCACTTACATATCTTTCTATAGAAGGTGTAAATAAGGTTTTTGGCACAAGTAGATGTGCTGCTTGTTTTGATGGACAGTACGTAGTAGAAGTAGACGACTATTCAGAAGAAATAAGAAAGGATAGAATGGGTACAGATTGTAAATGTAACTGTAATCCAGTAGCTACATAAAATAAAAGGGCTTTTGCCCACTCGGAGGTATTTAATGTCTGATGTTAACATTGACAGATTGGTTAGTACTTTTTGTGAATTAGTAAAAATCCCAAGTGAGTCGCCTAATGATGAGGAATTTATCGCACATGTTGCCAGTCTATTTAAGATGATGGGCGGTAGAGCCAAAAAGGATACATATGGTAATTTAATAGTTAAGTTTGAAGCAAAAAATTCAAAGAGCACAACACCTTTAGCTTTTTGTGCACATGCAGATACAGTAAAACCAGGTATAGGCATAGAACCGATGATAGAGAATGGGCGCATAAGATCTAATGGTAAAACAATATTAGCTGCTGATGATAAAGCTGCTATCTCTGAAATAATGGAAATGATCCGTTTGACAGAAAAACGTCCACCACTAGAGATAGTAATAACAAGATGTGAAGAACCAGGTTCATGGGGATCAACGAATCTTGATTATTCTATGATAGATTCAAAGATTGCCTACGTTCTAGATACAGAACAACCAAACGAAATACTTGTCGGAGGCCCTACAGTAATTACTTTTGACGTCGATTATAAAGGAAAGGCTTCTCATGCTGGTATGGCTCCAGAAAAAGGTATCTCAGCTATATTAGCTGCATCAAAAGCTATTTCTCGTCTAAAATTAGGAAAACTTGATGATGAGACAACAGCAAACGTAGGTGTGTTCCAGGGTGGAGAAATCCGTAATGGTGTTCCAGCAAACGCAAAAGTTCTTGCTGAATGTAGGTGTCTAAAACATGAAAAAGCAGTTGTTTTGGCAGATGAAATGGAAAAAATCTTTAGGCAAGCATCAGACGAAGTAGGGACAGAAATAGTGATAGAGAGAAAAATTGCGCTAAAAGCATACTTCCTAGATGAAAAGTCAAAGCCTGTACAGCTTGTTATAAATGCTATGAAAAAGAATGGAATAACTCCTGAAACAAAGATAATAAGAGGTGGAACTGACGCTACTGCATTTAATTCAAATGGAATTCAAACTGCTGTTTTGGGTGTAGGGTTTAGAGATATTCATTCATGCGGAGAATATGTAATAATAGATGAAATGGTTACAATGACTAAAATAATAAGAACTATGGTAGAAGATAACGCATAGAAAATAACTGTATTTATTGTTAATAATTTTAACCAGATAGCAGGGGAACTATTTTGTTCCTCTGCTATTAAAAACACTTGACAACTAAAACTAAATGCTGTATAATTCACATATAAGCAACAGTGGATTTTGGTTCTAGAAAGAGAGGTAAGTAAAATGAAGAAACTAATAATAACCTTGGTTATACTTTCATCGTCTACTTTTCTACTTACAGCGTGTCTCGCTGGTATGGGCAAGGGTGCAAATGATATTAGTTCTTTAACTATGTTTACAAACACTGTCGCTGACTGTGATGGTATAAAAACTGATTTAGAGATTAAGAGTTCTGAAGTTGATCAGTTAAAAACTCAGGCTAACTATTGCACGATGGTAAGAACAGGGCTTGCTGATTTAATGATATGGCTTAATGGATTAAAAGCTTCTCCAGAAAAAGTGTGTCCTAATCTATATGACTTTGATACACAGAAACTTGGAGAATTAGATAATATTCTAATAGAGAGCATGAATAGTCTTATAACATCTTTAAATGTTACTGATTATATTAACAGTGAAATTTTTCAAGCAAAATTTGTTTGCTCTCCTGCTAGCTTAGAAGGATCAAAGGCTACTTTTATAAGAATATTCCCTAAATATTTGTTGGCGAAAAAAGCAAACATGTTCTGCCCTGAATTAAAAGAAGATACTCTTAGAACAGCAGTAGCAGGTGCTTTAGAACAAGATATAAAAATAAATCAGCTACCAGGATATACAAGCAGCTTAAGTTCTTGTCCAACAGTAGTGTTAGCTACTCCAGCAACACAACCACTATAAGCTGCTAAATCATATACTACTCAATCAGAATAGAAAAAGAATTGCCTACTTTCACATTGTAATATAAGTTCTAGACCTTGTTTCTAATAGAAAAAAAACAGAGGTCTCTTATGGATAAAGAACGACTTATTACTACTTTTTGTGATTTTGTAAAAATTCCTAGTGAATCTCCCAACGATCAAGAATTCATAAAGTACATGGAAAATCTTTTAAAGAAAGAAGGTGCAACAACTGTACTGGATGCATTTGGAAATCTTTTAGCAAGATTTGATGCTAAAAATTCTTCTTCAAAAGAACCAATCCTTTTTTGTTGCCATGCAGATACTGTTAAGCCAGGTATCGGTATACAGCCAGTAATAGAAAATGGTTTTATTAGATCAAAGGGTGAAACAATATTAGGAGCAGATGACAAAGCTGGAGTTGCAGAAATCGTTGAAATGTTACGTTCTGCAAAGAAGCATCCTCCACTAGAAGTATTGATCGTAAGATGCGAAGAAATAAGTCCTGGAGGTGCAGAAAATCTGGATTACAAACTTATAAAATCTAAGATGGGTTATGTAATAGATATGGATACACCAGATGAGATCGTTATAGGTGGACCAACATATTTTGTTTTTCATGTTTTATACAAAGGAAGATCAGCTCATGCAGGGGTCTGTCCAGAAAAAGGTATCTCGGCTATACAGGCAGCATCACTAGCTGTTTCTCGTCTTAACTTAGGCAGGATAGATGAAGAATCAACATCAAATGTTGGCGTTATAAAGGGCGGTCAAAACATGAACTCTATTCCTGAGGATCTTGAGATCTATGCAGAATGTAGAAGTTTAAATCATAAGAAAGCAGAAAAGATAGCAGAGGAAATGGTAAAAATATTTAAAGACTCAGCAGAAAAGTTTGGAGCACAGGTTAGTATTGAAAGAACAGCAGCATTAGAGGCATATCGAATTTCTGATGATGCAAAAGTTGTACAAATAGCAGCGAGTGCAATGATCAAAAATGGCATTAAACCAGACATAAAATCTATTACGGGTGGAACGGATGCTACACACCTTAACCATTATGGAATAGAAACAGCTGTACTTGGAATAGGAGCAAGACAAATGCACTCTACAGAAGAACATGCTGTTATAGATGAAATGGTTGCACTAACAAAAATAATAACAACCATTGTGGAGGATCTTGCGTAATGAATAAAGAAAGACTTATAAATACTTTTTGTGAACTGGTAAAAATACCAAGTGAAACACCAAATGATAGGGAGTTTGTTTCCTATCTAGAAAAATTCTTCAAAAAAGAGGGTGCACAAACATCTTTAGATTCTTATGGTAATCTTGTCGCTAAGTTTTCTGCTAAAAATTCTTCAAGTATGGAGCCCATCGCTTTTTGCTGTCATGCAGACACAGTAAAACCTGGAGCAGGCATAACACCTGTAGTGGAAAATGACAGAATAAGATCAAGCGGAGACACCATTCTTGGTGCTGATGATAAGGCTGGAATAGCTATATTAATAGAGATGGTAAAATCTTCTTCAAAGCACCCACCGATAGAAATAATAATAAGCAGATGTGAAGAAATAGGGACAGAAGGTTCTGCAAATCTTGATTATTCTCTTATCAAATCAAAAATAGCATATGTTCTAGATGAAGAAGAAATCGCAGAAATAATAATAGGAGCACCAACAAAATTAGCGTTCTTAGTTGAATTTAAGGGAAAATCGGCTCATGCAAGTGAGCCTGAAAATGGTGTCTCTTCTATCTTAGCAGCATGCAAAGCAATTTCATCCATGAAACTTGGAAGAATTGATGAAGAATCAACTGCGAATGTAGGTGTTATTGAAGGCGGAGAGGTTGTTAACGGAATACCTGGAAATACAAAAATTATAGCAGAATGTAGAAGTTGTAATCATGAAAAAGCATTAAAGATATCTGAAGAAATGGAAAAAATATTCTACAACGCTGGAAAAGAAAATGGTGTTTCTGTTGAGATAAAAAAAGACATTAAGTATCTTGCTTTCAAAATAGATGAAAAATCCAAAGTAGTACAAATGGCCATAGCTGCTTTGAAAAAAAATGGTATAGAAGCCAAAACTAAGGTCATAACTGGAGGTCTTGACGCCAATAATTTAAATAAACATGGGATTCAAGCAGCGACTCTGGGTGTAGGGTATAGGGAAATACACACAACAAAGGAATATATTCTGATAAAAGAGATGGAATTGTGTGCAAAAACGGTAATAGATATTGTAGAAGGAATGGCTTAAAAGGAATGAAAGATAAAAGAGTAAAAAAAATGGCGCATCAGAATAAAAAAATGGCAGACAAGCATAAACTCATCTGCCATTTAAGAAAAAAAGTTACTTGCAGCACTTTTTAGCTTTTTTAGCCTTTTTTACTTTTTTTACTTTTTTTACTTTTTTCTTTGCAACTTTCTTCTTCGCTGTCTTCTTCACAACTTTCTTTGTTGTTTTCTTTTTCATATCGTTTCCCCCTAAAAAAGAATTTCGTAACAATAATATTGTACATCATAAATCTTAAAGTTAAAGGAAAATTTTTATATAGAAAATATTTATTATTTTGTTAGAATCAAAAAGCCTTAAAGGAGGAGATAATATGAAGAAAAATATCAGGAAGTTTGCCGTCGTTCCAAAGTTACCAGAGCGACTACTTCCATTAAAAGAAATAGCAAACAACGTCTGGTGGTCATGGGATCATGATGCCGCTTCACTCATGTTAAGAATAGACAGAGAGCTCTGGGATAAAGAAGATTACAATCCACTAAAAGTCATTTGCAACACACCCCAAGCAAGACTTGAAGAATTAAGTAATGACGAATCCTTCCTTAATCATATGGAAAGAGTCTATAACAGGCTCAATGTTTATCTAAAAAGTAAATCTTGGTTTATGAATAATTATCCAAATTCGATCCAAAATGAAGATTTTAACAAAACTAAAGATTGGTTTGATACTCATTCTCCGGAAAGTATGCAAAAGGTCTTTGCTTATTTTTCTGCAGAATTTGGATTAACTGAAACCATTCCTATCTATTCTGGTGGTTTAGGAATCCTTGCCGGTGATCACATGAAAAGTACTAGTGATCTAGGTGTTCCTTTGTGTGGAGTAGGGCTATTGTATACAGAAGGTTATTTTAGGCAGTATTTAAACTCTGATGGCTGGCAACAAGAAACTTATCAAAAGAATGATTTTTTTACTATGCCTATAGATCTTATGCGTGACAAAGAAGGAAATGCTAGAAAAATATCCATCGAGATGCCTGATGGAACTCTTTTTGCAAGAATATGGAAAGTAACAGTTGGAAGAACAGTTATATATCTTTTAGATTCAAATTTGTCCGAAAACAGTCCAGCTAACAGAGAAATAACTTCCAGGTTATATGGTGGAGACACAGAAATGAGAATCAAACAGGAAATACTGCTTGGCATAGGTGGCGTAAAAGCACTATATAGCCTCGGAAAAATACCTGTTGTAACTCATATGAACGAAGGCCACAGTGCTTTTCTTGCACTTGAAAGAATAAGAATATTAATGGAACAACACAGTTTAAAATTTGATGAAGCCAAAGAACTAGTAATAGCTTCAAATGTTTTTACGACACACACTCCTGTACCAGCAGGAAATGACAGATTTTCCGTCGATAACATAAAAAAATATTTTTCATCCTATGTGCCTAAACTAGGAATATCCATGGATGAGTTTTTAAAAATAGGAGAGGAATTAATTGATCATAATGATTCTTCTAAGGGTAGTAACTTTTGTATGACAGTATTGGCTTTACATTTAGCTTCATACAGCAATGGAGTAAGTAAATTACATGGAAAAGTTTCAAGAAATATGTGGAACTGGATGTGGCCAGATTTAGAATTAGAGGATGTCCCTATTTCATCTATAACAAACGGAGTACATGGAAGGACTTGGATATCTTTTGATATGGCCAGTTTGTTAGATAGATACTTAGGACCAAGATGGATAGACCAACCATGGGATGGTTCAATTTGGAATAGGGTTAAAGATATCCCTTCAACAGAGTTGTGGCATACACATGAAAGAAGAAGAGAAAGGCTTGTTGCCTTTGTTAGAACAAAATTAAAAAAACAGTTAGAGCATAAAGGAGCAACAGGAGCAGAGTTAGAAATTGCAAATGAAGTATTGGATCCAAGTGTTCTTACAATAGGTTTTGCAAGACGTTTTGCAACATATAAACGTGCTACTCTGTTATTTGAAGATATAGATAGATTGACAAAATTATTAGGTAACAAAGATATGCCGGTTCAAATAATATTTGCCGGTAAAGCTCATCCAAAAGATGAAGATGGAAAAGAATTCATAAAGGAAATATTCAGAACAGCAAAAAAAACTGAACTTAGAAGACACATCGTCTTTCTTGAAGACTACGACATGACTATAGCAAGATACCTTGTTCAGGGTGTTGATGTGTGGTTGAACAATCCTCGTAGGCCATTGGAAGCAAGCGGTACTAGCGGTATGAAGGTTTGTTTTAATGGTGGCTTGAATATGAGCATACTAGATGGTTGGTGGGATGAAGCATACAATGGAGATAATGGCTGGGCAATAGGAGCAGGAGAGGAATATGATGGTGATGGTAAAGAATTAGCTGCATATCAGGATTCAGTAGAAAGTAAGGCTATCTATCAAATATTAGAAGAACAGGTAATACCAAAATTCTATAAAAGAGGAACTGATGGCATTCCTAAAGAATGGGTAGATATGATGAAAAACAGCATGATGAGTAATTGTCCTGTTTACAACACGAACAGAATGGTTCAGGAATATACAAAAAGATTCTATTTAAATGCTTTAGACTCATATGAAAAACTTTCTGAAGATGATTTTAAAGGAGCAAAAGAACTTTCTGTTTGGAAAAAGAAAATAATTACATCTTGGGATAGAGTAAAAATTATAGATGTTAAAGAACCTATAAATAAAGAGCTGCAAAGGGATGATGCATTATCTATAGAAGCAATTGTTGATCTGGATAAGATTACACCTGAAGATGTAACTGTGTCAGTATTTTATGGACATCTTGATTACCACGGTAATATCGTAAATGGTAAAGAAGAAATAATGACGGTAAAAGGTCAGGATGGTTCTTTATATAGTTACAACGGTACTATAAAGTGTAATAATGCTGGAAAGTTTGGTTACTCTGTAAGAATAATGGCAGATAAAGAAGAACTTGTTTCACGTTTCCATTTTGGCAAAATAAGGTGGGAACCAGCTACTAAGTAAATTAGAATAACTTGAGGTTTTGATGTCCAGAACAGATTGGCAAAAATATTTTTTCAAGTTTACAGCCTTAGCTAGTGAAAGAGCTACTTGTATGAGAAGAAAAGTTGGAGCTGTCTTGGTAAAGGACAACATGGTCGTTGCTACAGGATATAATGGCGCTCCAAGAGGCCTTCCACACTGTGAAGAATTAGGTGGGTGTGAAAGAGCTAAAAACAAGATACCTTCTGGAGAAAGACATGAACTTTGCAGAGGCCTGCATGCTGAACAGAACGCTATTATACAGGCTGCACGCAGTGGTGTTAACATAAATGGAGCAGATCTTTATTGCTCCTATAGACCTTGTTCTATTTGCACCAAGATGATAATTAATGCTGGTATATTGAGGGTGTTCTACTACGAAGATTACAATGATGCTTTGGCAGAAAGTCTGGCAAAGCAGAGTAATGTTCAGTTCATAAAAACTGACAAGGAATAAAAATGTTTCAAGTCAAAAATTTAGGAACTTGTAGATTTGATTCTCCATTAAAAAAATCTTTGGGTTCGTCTCTTAATTTTATAGAAGATAGCAGTAGAATTTTATATAACCCAAGCTTAGATGCTTTTAGGCTTTCTGTATCTAATGGAATGCAAGATCCCACTAGCATTGAATTGGGCGGTCCAAAAGAAAAAATATTTTTTGACCCATCAAAAGCAAAAGCAGCAATAGTTACGTGCGGTGGTTTGTGCCCAGGCATAAACAATGTAATAAGAGCTATAACACTTGAGCTACATTATAGATATGGAGTTAAGGATGTCTTGGGTATTAGATATGGATATTCTGGATTTACAGATAAAAGACATGAAGCAATAAAATTAACCCCAGCTATAGTAGAGGATATACATCTTTTAGCAGGTACTATTTTAGGATCTTCAAGAGGTCCTAATGAAACTTCAGAAATACTTAGCTATATAGAAAAAAATAATATCAACATGCTTTTTTGTATTGGCGGCGATGGAACACTTCGCGGAGCAAGAGATATTGCGCTTTTTGCAATGTTAAAAGGATATCCACTTGCAGTAGTTGGTATTCCTAAAACAATAGATAATGACATCTCTTATATATCTAAAAGTTTTGGCTTTGCTTCTGCAGTACAAGCAGCTACATATTCGATTTTTTCTGCACATACAGAATCTAAAGGTTTTTATAATGGAGTTGGCTT
>JBAXWW010000043.1:0-10450 GCA_037128215.1 bacterium
AAAATATGCGCAAGAAGCGGTGGCTCATCACTTGTCTGCAAAAGAGACGGTGTTGTTGAAACTGTAGATGCTAATAGAATAATAATAAGAGCATTGGAAGGATCATCAGAGAACGACGTAGGCGTTGATATATATTACCTAACTAAGTACAGACGTTCCAACCAGAACACATGTTTTAATGAAAAACCTGTTGTATCTGTTGGTGATGTAATTAAGAAAGGTGATGTTCTTGCCGACGGTCCAGCAACAGAAAGAGGCGAATTGGCTATGGGTAAGAATATCCTGGTCGGCTTTATGTTGTGGGGCGGTTACAACTTTGAGGACTCTATCCTTGTAAGTGAAGAACTTATCAGAAATGATACCTTCACTTCAGTACATATAGAAGAGTTCGAGTGCGTAGCAAGGGACACAAAATTAGGTAAGGAAGAGATCACTCGTGACATACCTAATATAAGTGAAGAAGCATTAAAGGATCTGGATGAAACTGGCGTCATTAGAATAGGTGCTGAAGTTAATCCAGGAGATATATTGGTGGGCAAGATCACTCCTAAGGGAGAATCAATGCTTTCACCTGAAGAAAAACTTTTAAGAGCTATCTTTGGTGAAAAAGCCAGAGAAGTAAAAGATACATCTCTAAGAGTTGGCCCTGGTATCGTCGGTACAGTAATAGATGCTAAGGTGTTCTCCAGAGAAGGTTCTGAAAGAGATGAAAGACTAAAAACTATCCAGGCAGAGCAAATAGAAAAACTTGATCGTGATAGAAAAACAGAAATACAAATTATAAAGAATGTTTCTATCGACAGATTAGAGGAATTATTGGTTGGTAAGAAAACAACTGGAAAACTTCTTAGTGAAGATGGAAAACATGAATTGTTAAAGAATGGTGAAACGATAACGAAGAGTAGGTTTAGAGAGATCACATTTGAATTGATCAACTACATACCTATGAAAACGGAAATAGAAGAAGAAGTTAATCTGGTAATAAAGACAGTAAATCAGCAGATAGATATGATCAATGCTCTTTACGAAGAGAAAGTTGAGAACATTAAAAAAGTTGATGAACTTCCTCCTGGCGTAATTAAAATGGTCAAGGTCAGCATCGCTATAAAGAGAAAATTATGCGTTGGTGACAAGATGGCCGGTCGTCACGGTAACAAGGGTGTTATTTCCAGAATACTACCTGTACAGGATATGCCTTACACTCAAGAGGGTGAACATCTTCAGATCGTTCTAAACCCACTAGGTGTTCCTTCACGTATGAACGTTGGACAGATCTTCGAGGTAAACCTTGGATGGGCTGCAAAAGGAATAGCTGAACAGATCAACAAAAAATTACAGGCATGGAATCCAGAAAATCTTAGGAAGTATATAAAGAATATCTATAGTTCACCTAACGTTGATGCTCTTATAGATGGAGCCAGTGAAGATGAATTGAAGAAGATAGCTAAGACACTTGTAGAAAAGGGCGTAGCATTTGATACACCTGTTTTCGACGGTGCTAGCGAAGAATCTATACATAAGCTTCTTGAGTTTGCCGGTCTTCCAGAGAACGGAAAAGATGTTCTGTTTGATGGACGTACTGGAGAACCTTTCGACAACGAAGTTACAATAGGCGTTATGTATATGTTGAAACTACATCACTTAGTAGAAGATAAGATACATGCTCGTTCAACTGGACCATACTCCCTAGTTACACAACAGCCTCTTGGCGGTAAAGCACAGTTTGGTGGACAGAGACTCGGAGAAATGGAAGTCTGGGCAATGGAAGCATATGGTGCCGCGTATACATTGCAGGAATTCTTAACTGTTAAGTCTGATGACGTAGCAGGAAGAACAAGAGCATATGAAGCAATAGTTAAGGGAGAGGCGATACATGAACCTGGATTGCCTGAGTCATTTAGAGTTCTTATGAAAGAACTTCAGAGTTTGGCGCTTAACGTAGAACTAGTAGAAAAAGAAACAGTACAATAAAGAATAAAGATAGAGGAGATTTAACTTGAGAGATCTACTTAATTTTTTTGATAAACCGAAAGATCCCCAAAGTTTTATTGCGCTTAAAATCTCTATAGCTTCCCCTGAGAAAATCAGGGAATGGTCTAACGGCGAAGTAAAAAAAGCTGAGACCATTAACTACAGAACTTTTAAACCAGAAAGAGATGGACTTTTCTGCGCTAAAATATTTGGACCTATAAAGGATTATGAATGTCTGTGTGGAAAATACAAAAGAATGAAACACAGAGGTGTAATCTGCGAAAAATGCGGAGTTGAAGTTATACAGAGTAAAGTCCGTAGAGAGAGGATGGGACATATAGAATTAGCAACACCTGTTGCTCACATCTGGTTCCTAAGATCTCTTCCTAGTCGTATAGGTAGTATATTGGATCTTTCATTAAAGGATTTGGAAAAGGTGCTTTATTGTGAAGCATATATAGTAGTAGATCCTGGTGAAACAGATCTTAAGGAAGGAGAAATTCTTTCTGAACAAATGTATCAGTCCGCTATATCTGAATACGGAGATGATTCTTTTGAAGCTGGTATGGGTGCAGATGTAGTAAGAAAACTTCTTAAAAACATAGATATAAACGAACTTGCTATGAGCTTAAGAAAAGAAATCAGAGAGACAAAATCTGAGACTGAACTTAAAAAACTTACAAAAAGACTTAAAATAGTAGAATCATTTAGAGCTTCTCCAAACAAGCCTGAATGGATGATAATGGAAGCTGTTCCAGTTCTTCCTCCAGATCTAAGACCTCTTATACCTCTGGATGGTGGAAGATTCGCTACATCAGATCTTAACGATCTATATAGAAGAGTAATAAACAGGAACAACAGATTAAAAAGACTTCAGGAATTAAATGCTCCTGAGATAATCATAAGGAACGAAAAGAGAATGCTTCAAGAAGCGGTTGACGCGTTGTATGACAACGGTCGTCGTGGAAAAGTATTCACAGGTCCAAATAAACGTCCACTAAGATCTCTTAGTGAAATGATAAAAGGTAAGCAGGGAAGATTTAGACAGAACCTTCTTGGAAAACGTGTAGACTATTCAGGTCGTTCCGTTATCGTCGTAGGTCCTGAACTTAAATTACATCAATGCGGTCTTCCTAAAAAGATGGCATTGGAACTTTTCAAACCTTTTATTTACAACAAGCTAGAAGAAAAGGGCTATGTTACGACTATAAAATCAGCTAAGAAAATGGTTGAAAGAGAAAAGGATGAAGTATGGGACGTTCTTGCAGAAGTAATTAGAGAGCATCCAGTTCTTCTGAACAGAGCTCCAACACTACATAGATTAGGTATCCAGGCTTTTGAACCAGTACTTATAGAAGGAAAAGCTATTCAGTTGCATCCTCTAGTATGTACAGCTTTCAACGCAGACTTCGACGGTGACCAGATGGCTGTTCACGTTCCTTTGTCAGTTGAAGCTCAGGTTGAAACCAGAGTACTGATGATGTCTACAAATAACATCTTGTCTCCAGCAAGTGGTAAACCGATCGTTATACCTACACAAGATATCGTCTTGGGTATTTACTATCTTACAAGAGAAAGGATCGGCGCACAGGGAGAAGGAAAACTTTTTGCAAATCCTGAAGAAGTTATATATGCATTCAATGCAGGTGTAATAGATCTTCACGCTAAAATAAAAACTAGATTGAATGGTAAGCTTTATGAGACGACAGTAGGAAGAGTCATATTGTTTGACATAATGCCATCTGTTGTTCCTTTTGAAGATTACAACAAGGTTCTTGATAAAAAAGCTTTAGCAGATCTTACTGACTCATGTTACAGATTTGCAGGCAACAAGGCGACTTGTATATTGGCAGACAGATTACGTTCACTTGGTTTCTTCTATTCAACAAAAGCTGGAATATCTATCAACCTAGAGGACATGGTTATCCCATTGGCAAAACAGCCTATATTAGATAAGTCCTATGAGCATGTTAGAAAGATAGAAGAGCAATATGCAGATGGTCTGATCACAGAAGGTGAAAGATACAACAAGATCGTCGACATATGGGCAAATGCTAGTGATGAAGTCGCTTCAGAAATGTTCAAAGGTATAGCTTTTGAAAAGACAACAGACAGGACTGGAAAAGAAGTTGATACACCATCTTTTAACCCAGTATATATGATGGCCGACTCTGGTGCTAGAGGTAGTGCTGCTCAGATAAGACAGCTTGCCGGTATGAGAGGATTGATGGCTAAACCTAGCGGAGAGATCATAGAAACTCCGATCACGACTAACTTCCGTGAAGGTTTGACAGTTTTACAATACTTTATTTCTACTCACGGAGCTCGTAAAGGTTTGGCGGATACAGCTCTTAAAACAGCTAACGCAGGTTATCTAACAAGAAGACTTGTCGACGTTGCTCAGGATGCGATTATCACAGAAACAGACTGTGGAGCCGTAGACGGTATAGAAGTTGAACCACTTATAGAAGGTGGAGAAATCATAAAGAAACTTGGAGAAAGAGTTCTTGGTAGAACAGTACTTGAAGACGTTGTTGATCCTTTCAGTGGATCGCTTATAGTCGGTGCTGGTACTATTATAGACGAGGAAGCAGAAGAAAGAATAGAATCAGCTGGTGTAGAAAGAATGACTATACGTTCTGTTCTTACATGTAAATCTAAACGTGGCGTTTGCGCTGCTTGTTACGGAAGAGATCTTGCTCTTGGACATAGAGTAAATATAGGAGAAGCTGTAGGTACTATAGCTGCTCAATCAATAGGTGAACCTGGTACACAGCTTACGATGAGAACATTCCACGTCGGTGGTACAGCGGTAAGAAGAGCAGAACAGAGTAAGTTCGAATCCAAAACAAAAGGTAAAGTTAAGTATATTAAGTTAAAAACAGTTGAGAACAAAGAAGGTAACTTTACTGCTATGAACCGTACTGGTGAAATAGCAATATTGGATAACACTGGTAGAGAAAGAGAAAGGCAGCCTATTGTTTATGGTGCTAGAATCTTATTTAAGGATGGTAGTGATGTGGGGGCTAATGTCCTTGTCGCTGAATGGGATCCTTATACTATTCCTATCGTTACAGAAGTCAGCGGCTATATTAAATATATAGATATCACAGAAGGTGTTAACGTTGCTGAACAGGTAGACGAAGTTTCTGGTCTTTCTCGTAAAGTGGTTGTTGAGTCAAAAGAAGTTTCTCCAAAGATCTCTTTGGTAAATGATTCAGGCGATCCGATCACGAACAGTGCTAATCAACAGATTCTTTATATCGTTCCAGTTGGCGCTAACATAATGGTCAATGATGGAGATAAGGTATTCAGCGGAGACGTTCTTGTTAAGATACCTAGAGAAACTACCAAAACAAAGGACATCACCGGTGGTCTTCCAAGAGTTGCAGAACTTTTTGAAGCAAGAAAACCAAAAGAGTCCTCTATCGTTACTGAAATAGATGGTCTTGTAACGATAACTCCAGAAGTAAAAGGAAAGAGAAAAGTCATAGTTACACCTGAAGTAGGTGAGCCAAGGGAATATATAATCCCTAAAGGTAAGCACGTTACAATTCAGGACAGGGACTATATAAGGGCAGGAGAACCACTTATGGATGGTTCTGTTAACCCTCACGATATATTAAGAATACAGGGTGAAAAGAAAGTTGCTAAGTATCTTGTCGACGAAGTACAGGAAGTATACAGGCTTCAGGGTGTTAGAATAAACGATAAACACATAGAAACTATTGTTAGACAAATGCTTAACAGGGTCAGAGTTACTAACCCTGGCGATACAAACTTCTTGATTGGTGAACAGGTTGAAAAGTATATCTTCATGGAAGAAAA
Source organism: bacterium (assembly GCA_037128215.1). GTDB lineage: Bacteria > Bdellovibrionota > JAFGOL01 > JAFGOL01 > JAFGOL01 > JAPLFT01. Next base: position 5,800 of record JBAXWW010000043.1, read on the forward strand.
TGAAAGAGTTACACAAAGTGGCGGAACTCCTGCAAATGCAGAATCACTGCTTCTTGGTATAACAAAGGCATCTTTGACCTCAGACAGTTTCTTGTCTGCTGCGTCATTCCAGGAAACAACAAAAGTATTAACAGAAGCAGCTATCGCAGGAAAAGTAGACTACTTGAAAGGATTGAAGGAAAACGTGGCTTTAGGAAGATTAATACCAGCAGGTAGTGGTTTGAATGCATATAAAGCTGCAGAGTTCAGTGTCGCAGAGGAAGGAAACCTAGACCTTGCCGGATCTCTTGTAGATACGGATGAGGAAGACAGAGTGTCTTTCTAGGACTCTTGACATTGTATTTAAAATAACATATTAGACCATGAGTTAAATTTTAAGGAGAAGGAAAAGAATGCCAACAATTAATCAATTAGTTAGAAGAGAAAGGCACTTGCAGAAAACAAAAACAAAGGCGCCAGCTCTTGCTACCTGTCCTCAAAGAAGAGGAGTATGTATAAGAGTTTATACAACTACGCCAAAAAAACCTAACTCAGCTTTAAGAAAAGTTGCAAGAGTAAGGCTTACAAACGGATTTGAAGTAACAGCATATATACCAGGAGAAGGACACAATCTTCAGGAACACTCCGTCGTTATGATAAGAGGCGGCAGAGTTAAAGATCTTCCAGGAGTTCGTTATCACATAATCAGAGGATCTTTAGATACAGCTGGTGTTACAAACAGAAAACAATCAAGATCAAAGTACGGTGCTAAAAAGGCTACAAAATAAATTACAGGCTAACAGACAAGGAGAGGTATATTAAATGAGTAGAAAAAAAGCAGCAGTTAAAAGAGAAGTTCTGAAGGATCCTAAGTACGGGGATCTTACCATGACAAAACTTATAAACAGTATAATGGAAGATGGTAAAAGAGGAACTGCTGAACATATCGTTTACGGTGCTCTTGACGTTATAAAAGAAAAAACTAACGAAGAGCCTCTTGCATATTTTCATAAAGCACTTAGCAACATTAAACCACCTGTGGAAGTAAAATCCCGTAGAGTTGGTGGTGCTAACTATCAGGTTCCAATCGAAGTTCGTCCAGACAGACAGCAAAGTTTAGCTCTAAGATGGATAGTTACAAACGCAAGGGCTAGAAAAAGTGAAAGAACTATGACTGACAGATTAGCTGCAGAACTTATAGATGCATACAATAACCGTGGCGGATCTTTCAAAAAGAAAGATGACACATTGAAAATGGCCGAGGCTAATAGGGCTTTTGCACATTACCGCTGGTAAAAATGGATGATGTTGCATTACAAAAATACCGTAACATCGGTATTATGGCGCATATCGACGCTGGTAAAACCACACTAACAGAACGTATTCTTTTCTATACAGGCGAAAATCATAAAATCGGTGAAGTAGACCAAGGTACTGCTACCATGGACTGGATGGTCCAGGAGCAGGAACGTGGTATTACTATTACAGCAGCGGCAACAACTTGCTACTGGCTTGAGCACAGGATTAATATCATAGATACTCCAGGCCATGTGGACTTTACTATGGAAGTAGAAAGATCCTTAAGGGTCTTGGATGGAGCAGTTGCAGTATTTTGTGGAGTAGGCGGAGTAGAACCTCAAAGTGAAACTGTTTGGCGTCAAGCAGATAAATATAAAGTTCCAAGAATAGCATTCATAAATAAATTAGATAGACTTGGTGCTGATCTTTTTCGTGCTAAAGAAAGTATGGAGACAAGACTTCATGCTAAACCGATATTAACTCAGATAGCAATAGGTATAGAGGATAATTTTAGAGGTGTCGTCGATCTTATCAAAATGAAAGCCATGTATTGGAAAGATGATACTAACGGTGTTGAATATGAATATCAGGATATTCCTTCTGATCTAATTCAGGACGCAACTAAATATAGAAATATAATGATAGAAAAACTTAGCGAATGTGATGATGATATCTGCGCTAAATTTCTTGATGGTGAAGAAGTTAGTGAAGAACAAATATGGAATGCTCTAAGGAAAGTAACACTTGATTGTACCTTTGTTCCTGTCTTTTGTGGCTCTGCTTTAAAGAACAGGGGAGTTCAGCCTCTATTAGATGCTGTAGTAAAACTTCTCCCTTCTCCTGCTGATAGAGGAGCTGTTGTTGGAATAGATCCAGAGAAGGAAGATAAAAAAATAACTTATCAACCAAAGACAGATGAAAAACTTTCTGCGCTAGCTTTTAAAGTAGCTAATGACTCTTATGCGGGTCAGCTTACTTTTGTTAGAATATATTCAGGATCATTTAATGTAGGAGATAGCATATATAATTCTGCAAAAGGTAAAAGAGAAAGAGTTTCTAAAATATTTTTAATGCATTCAAATAAACGTGAAGAAAAAAAGACAGCTCACGCCGGAGAAATTGTTGCGCTCGTCGGACTAAGACTAACTACGACGGGAGATACTCTTTGCAGCGACAAAGCTCCTATACTTTTAGAGAAGATAGAATTTCCCGAGCCTGTTATTTTTGTAGCAATAGAACCAAAGACAAAAGCCGACGAGGAAAAATTAAAAGAAAGTCTTTCTCGTCTAATGATGGAAGATCCCACGTTCAGGGTTTCTATAAATAAGGAAACAGGACAAGAAATTATTTCTGGTATGGGAGAACTTCATCTAGAAATAATTGTAGATAGATTATTAAGAGAATTTAAAGTTTCTGCTAAAGTTGGTAAACCACAAGTAGCTTATAGAGAGACAATCACAAAAAATAGTTCAGCAGAAAATTGTTTTGATAGAGAGTTAGGCGGCAAAAAATTCTTTGCAGATATAAAGCTTTCTATAAACCCAGTCGACAAGGGAGAAGCAATTACTTGCGACTTCAATTTGGATGGCCAGGCTATTATAACTAACGAAAGGAAGAATGTTATATCAAAAGCGATCAAGGATGCCTCTACTTCAGGTAGTCTTGCGGGTTATCCTGTGTATCACGTTCGCGTTAATGTTGAAAAAGTTGAGTGTTTGGACCAAGAAGGGGTTGATGCGGCGCTTTCTGCGGCTTCTTCATTGGCTTTTAGGGATGCGTACATGAACGCTGACCCAGTACTTTTGGAACCCATAATGAGCGTAGAAGTAGTCTCTCCAGAAGACTATGTTGGTGATATTATTGGTGATTTAGGTACAAGAAGAGGCAAGGTTTATGAAATGGGCCTGAGGGCTGGGAATCTTCGATTTGTTAACGCAACCGTTCCTTTGGCAAGTATGTTCGGGTATTCTACCGACCTTAGATCACTTACTCAGGGTCGAGGAACGTATACGATGCAGTTCAAAGAGTATAACCCCATGTCAGCAGCCCTTTCCAAGGAAATTATCAACCCTAGTAATTATTTTTAACTAATAGGTTGCTTTTTTTTCGAATATTTTGTAGATTAGGTTGCCATTTTAGGTAAATACTATTGTTTGTAAAACATTAATAGACGCTGATGGAGGAAATAAGACATGGCAAAGAAGAAGTTTGAGAGAAACAAACCGCATGTGAACGTAGGTACTATAGGTCACGTAGACCATGGTAAGACGACGTTGACAGCAGCAATAACCAAGACATTAGCGGAGTCAGGACTGGCGGAATTTACGTCATTTGACCAGATAGATAATGCGCCAGAAGAAAAAGAGCGTGGAATAACAATTGCGACCGCGCACGTAGAATATGCAACAACAAATAGACACTACGCGCACGTAGATTGCCCAGGCCACGCAGATTATATAAAGAACATGATAACTGGTGCAGCGCAGATGGACGGTGCGATATTGGTAGTAAGTGCAGTAGATGGTCCAATGCCACAGACAAGAGAGCACATTTTGCTAGCCAGACAGGTGGGAGTTCCAGCGATGGTTGTTTACCTAAACAAGGTAGACCTAGTAGATGACCCAGAATTGCTAGAGTTAGTAGAGATGGAACTAAGAGAACTACTAACTAAGTATGATTTTCCAGGCGACAGCATTCCGATTATCAGAGGTAGCGCACTAAAGGCCCTTGATGGGGATGCAGATGCTAAGAAAAGTATATTGGAGTTAATGGCAGCAGTAGATAGTTATATTCCGACTCCTCAAAGAGATAAGGATAAACCATTCTTGATGCCAGTAGAGGACGTGTTCTCTATTTCAGGTAGAGGAACAGTAGCAACAGGCAGAATCGAGAGAGGCCAGATTAAGGTTGGTGAGGAAGTAGAGATAATAGGTATAACGCCAACGATTAAGACAACGATCACAGGAGTCGAGATGTTCAGAAAGCTTCTTGATTACGGTGAAGCAGGAGATAACGTAGGTTGTTTACTGAGAGGAACAAAGAGAGAAGAAATCCAGAGAGGCCAGGTATTGGCAAAACCGGGTAGCATAACCCCACACACAAAGTTCAAGGCACAAGTGTATATATTAAGTAAGGAAGAAGGCGGCAGACACACCCCATTTTTTAATGGATATAGACCGCAGTTTTATTTTAGGACAACAGACGTGACAGGCGTGGCGACGTTGCCAGCAGGAATCGAGATGGTAATGCCAGGAGATAACGTAATGTTGGAGATAGAGTTGATTTGTCCAATCGCAATGGAAAAGGAATTAAGATTTGCGATCAGAGAAGGTGGAAGGACAGTTGGCGCAGGTGTTGTTGGCGAAGTCGTTAA
>JBAXWW010000044.1:0-10448 GCA_037128215.1 bacterium
AAGCCAAAAGGTTTGCACTGATCAAACCTACTGTTAGCACCATAAATAATCTCTTCATATTTCTCCCCCTTCTAAAAAGTTACCTTCTCTTGATCTTATTAATGCAATGGGTATGCCAAAGAAAACTGAAAGTAATTGTTCTTTAATATCAAATACTTACAAGACTAAATAGTTAAAAAATAGGCTAAAAGGACTTATCTTATGTACCTATAAGAAGACGTCTGTTCAATTCTTATACATACATACGAACACCTGGCTGGGAGACTTTTGCGCCAAAGGACTCAGATCAAAATCACCAAAACATTCAAGCACATGTAAACCATTTGTATTAAGAATATATTCCAACTCCTTAGTAAAAAAGATCCTATGCCTCAAACTAAGTTCAAACAGATCTTTAGCACCAAGGGAATAAGACAAAGTATAATCGGCTATCTGCTCTACTGAGTTATAATTTATACTATCCTCTATAACAAGAATAGAGCCCTTGTCATCATCAACTCTTTGCATACGACCATCACCTTTAACCGTTACATGGAACGAATCATAAATAGCATGATCATTAGGTGATCTTGAAAGCTCATATAGGTCAGGATTTAAAACATCGAAGATAAGCACACTATTATCATCTAGATGTTCTCTTAAGTTAGAAAAAAAATGATTTATTGAACTCATATCGTATAGGTGCTGTAGCACATTGAAAGGCATTATAACCGTCTTAAACTTTCTATCCAAGTTTAGTTCCCTAATATCTGACAAAACAAAATTAACGTTATTCAATATTTCTTTTTTTTCTTCCAGTAGTTTTTTTTGTGCTCTTTTTAGCATGGATTCAGAAGAATCTACAGCTGTCACATTTAAACCACTCCTTGCTATGGGAATTGTAACACGTCCAGTCCCACATCCAAGCTCCAGGACTTCATTGCCATAAAAACAACATTTATCGACGTAAAATTGTATGTCTCTTATTCTTAGTTCATAATCAAGATCATATCTTGAGCCATCTTCATAATAATTTTCTATGAACGATTTATTCACTTAACTTACTCGTAAAAGAAAGTTTAAAAGACACTGCAGTTCCACCACCAGCCGGTATGTTTATTGGTACACCCCATGAAAGACAAGTACCTTGATAGACCTTTTCTCCACAGTTCTCACCTACTGATACTGTTTCTACAGGATATCTAAATAGTTTAGATTTTACCTGGCTGGAATAATGAACAGAATAGTTCCAATATTCATCAATGAGAGTTATTTTTTTAGCTTCACAGACACCACATGAAGCAAGATTATTTTGCTCAGGTTTTAGATTATCTATTTTTATATAACGTTGTTTGTCGTAGCCAGAAAGTAAGTTTATGTTTGATTCCATTAAAAGCATAAATTCTATGTCATAATCATCAGATTCATTCATTACACCAATGGTAACATCTAATCCAGTGCTGCTGAAATCATAAATTTTCTCCAATCTTACAGGTATGTTTACGTTACCTGCTTTGATAATCGAAGTCCTTTTTAATTTCACACTTTCTTTTTCCACATTAGATATCTCATATGTTTCTGAAGAAGATGGACATAGTTCTTTATAACGCTGCAGTCTCACGTCATCAAGTGATGTATCTAATGGAACGATATGTTCCATAAAAATATTTCTATTGTATCTATCATAGGCAAAACTATCAAAAGCACCATCCTGAATATGAAGATTTGCAGTACAATGCAATTGATCCTTCATCTGTAAATGGTACGCCTCTTTCCTTCTTGCTAAAGTATTAACTATATTAATATTGGCAGGTTTATAATCCAATTCAACTAAGCTACCACCCTGTTTTTGATCTATAAAAGAAGAATAAACAGAGTTAGAAAAAGAAAGCTCCTCTACACCATCTAGATTAAAATCAAGCATTTTAATTTCAGGCTTGGTTTTTAATTCTAGATCAAGAGTTTTTTCAGCTTCTATAATGTTCTCCCACAAACCATGCCTTAGATGATTAAGGTAAACGCCACCAAACATACCATGCCAGTAGGCACAATTACACTGTGACTTATAAAGATGTTCTGTAATATGATTTACAGCATCTTTACTAAGTTTTTTCCTTGAAGAACTAAACTTTTCACTTAGGCATATTGTCCTTTTATGAGTATGGTTGGATTCAGGATATTTAACTAAAAAATTATCCCAAAATCCACCCTTAACAAATTTAACAAGATCTTTAACTTCTTCGCTATGCTCAACATGTTTTTTTAATTTTTCATAATCTGTTATTGAATCTGCAGGCATAGCCCATTCCAACATCTCTGCATAACTAGCAGTAGGAAGATAAATAAGACCCTCTGATTTTAGATTATCATAGCTCTCGCTTAGCGTTGTTGATTTGATTATATCTTGACTAGACTCTATTGCTGCAAAGAACCTGTCCAACCATTTTTCTTCTATTACCGATTTAAAAGTTTGTGGCCAAACTCCAAATTTTTCTCCATCATCACCGTATGTTATGCAAAATGGTTTGGTGGAATGATTAGCTAACTCCGCCATATATTCTATTGCCTTGTTAGGTTCCTGATACGGTATTCTATATCTAAGGCCCTTGTCTGATGGAAAGACAGAAACTCTTTTGCCTTGTCTCTCTGTATAATAAGAACCTGTAAGAGGAGCTTTTTTGTCCAGCCCTGCACTAAAAAAATGTTCATCATCAAGAATTACATATTCCACACCAGCCTGACTTAAAAGCACAGGCAAAGATGGCTCCCAAATCCTTTCTGCAACCCACATCCCTCTGGGCTTAATACCTGTAATAGAAAACCACTTGTCTTGCATCATTTTTATCTGACCTAGCGCATCTTCATTCCTAAGTACAGCTATTATAGGCTCGTAATATGCTCCACCAATTATCTCTATTTGGCCTTTTTTTACTAGCCTTACGATCTGGTCCATGTGTTTTGGCTGTTTATCTATTAACCAATCAAGTAGTGGTCCACTGATATGAAGACTGATCTTTATTTTAGGGTGGTCCTCTAATATGTTTATTATATGCTTATAACACTTATCATAAGCCCAATCCATAACGTGGCCAAAATTGCCAACAGGTTGGTGATTATGAATAACTAAATTTAAATTAATTTTGCTCATTATTTTTTCTCCCATTCAAGTATACAAGACAAATATGACTTTTGAATGTAAAATTGACAACAACAAAAAGTGGAGGACTGTTTTATGTACCTTGTAGTAACTTTTCTATTAGTTCTTTTTACCTGTGTCAATGCTTCTGCCGATGTAGATAAAAAAATAAATAAGGAACTCAACATAATATACACCAACGATATAGAAGGAAGTGTAGATACCTGTGGTTGTGCTACTGATCCTGGAGGTGGAGCCGTTAGAAGGATCAATTGGTATAAAAAAAATAATTTATTCCCTACAGACACCCTATATATAAATGGAGGAAACACCCTTTTTGCAGCTACAAACTACATGGACTATGAGATTAAATATTTAAAGGCTGGAGCCCAGATATTGGCAGATTCCATGACTAAGATGAACATAGACGCCTTTACTCCTGGTGAACAGGATTTTAAAATGGGACTAGATTTTTTCTTATCTACCACAAAAAAACTACCTATAGTTTTAACTAATTCTGGATATGACAGATTCTTAAAAGAACTCATTATAGATAAAGCTGGATATAAGATAGGTATAATAGGAATACTTTCTGATAAAGTGCTCACAAAAGAAACTGTGGCTGCACTTTCAATAAAAGATCCTATAGCAATACTAAAAGACACAATTCCTAATCTAAAAAAGAAAGTTGATATAATAGTCCTAATTTTACGATCTAATGAAGAAGAGTTACCATCAATATTAAAGAATGCTAATGGTGTAGATATAATACTCTCTGCAGGAATAAATGAAGAGCTAACCAGTCCATCAATAAAAGACAACTCTGTTATGATTAGAACACTTATAGGAGGCGACAGCATCGGCCTATTAAAATATAAAAATATCCGTGATGGAAAGAAGGTGGATATTGGTAATAACAACTCTCTAATGGCAAAGGCAGGGGAGCTAGATCTAATAATGAACACTATAGAGAATAAAGAATCTATAAACACTATAAAAAGTGAAAAAGAAAAAATAAATGAACTAATTGTAAAAGCCGACGAAAACTCATCAAAACTTGAAAACAGGATAGATTTTTTAGGTAAAGTTTATTCAGGAAAAAATTCATTGAGCCAAGCTATAAAAAAATACGAGGTATTGAGAAAAAACTCAACACCTAGATAGCGACTAAACGTAGGCACTAAAAAAATTTAAATTAAGATTTGCAAAAATAGAGAGATGTAACTTATTACTGTTGTGTAAATACTGGTATTCCAGTGTATCCGTTCCATGCTTTAAGTAACTCGCCTCTGGTACCTGTAGAATCCTGGTCAACACCTAGTGGAACAGTTGTAGGTATAGCGCTGTTATAAGTCTTTAAAGCATTATTTGGAAGAGTTCTATCAAAATAACATCCAGCTGTTTTATAAGAAGCAACTGAATTTAAGAATGTTAATGTTGAATTGACCAAAGAACCATTTATTATGTTTGATTTAAGAGTCAAATCACCACAATCATCTTTAAATGTAACGCTGAAAACATCACAAAGGACTCCACCACAAGTAGTATTATTAACTACCTGAAGATCTGTTTTTATAGTCGTAAATTTAACATAAAAGACTTCTGAAGGTGTTACAACACTAATATCTAGATAAGCAGTACCTGGTTTCAATTTTCCTGTAGTATCATATACGTTAGCAGCAAATCTTATCTTGTAAGAAGAAACTGAACCCATGTTCTTAGCGGCTGGGAAAACTTGAAAAGATGTAGCAGTAGCTGGAAAATAATCGTTTAGAATATCTGTTGCGCTAAAGCAAGGACTAGAACTTGTTACACCATTGTAACCATAAACGCATCCAGTGCTATAAGATGTAGGTAATTTTGCATTATGTGCAGTGCTGTAACCTAAAAAGTTAGCAAGTGTTCTTAGATGAGAAGGTGCCAATGCTGGGGTAGCTTCTTCAACAGCCCAAGAGGTATTAAAGTCAGTTATACTTATTGCTGTAGTAGTTGTAGTAGTTGTAGTTGTTGTAGTTGCTGGACTTGTAGAAAGAGCCAAATAGTCGCCCTTACCACAACCGGCTATAAAAAACGTTAGAGTAAAAATCATTGCTACCGTTTTATTAATATTCTTCATTTCCTTCTCCCCCTGTTATCACAATCTACCTACTAAAGATGCAACTACCATGCCTAGACAACAAAGAGACACAATCACTTGAAATTATTAGATAAAAGCACTAAAGAACAGTCAATGACTATATTTATATCTGTATGTAAAAGATGCCTTAATGTATACTTATTTTACAGTATCGTTTAACCATTCTAAATAGTCTGCTGAACCTAAAATTATCGGAAGAGCAATGATTTCTGGAACAGTATATGGGTGGATTTTTTTTATATTATCTTCAAGTTTTTGATAATTTTGTTTATTAGTTTTTATTATTAAAAGAAATTCTTCTGAGTTCTCTATTTTCTCTTTCCAGTAAAAAAAAGACTTCACTCCATCTACAATATTTACACAAGCACAAATCTTTTTATCAAGAATCGTCTTTGAAATGTTCTCTGCATCCTGTTTTGAAGGAACTGTCACCAAAACAACGATGTTATCTGTCATATTGTTTTCCTCTTAATTTCAACATGACCATTAGTACCCTGTGTAACCCAACTATCTTCTGGAACAGCATCTGTTAACCAGACATTACCACCAATGGTAGAATTTTTACCGATAGTTATCCTTCCAAGTATAGTCGCTCCTGAATAAATAATAACATTTTCTTCCACTATAGGATGCCTCGGCATTCCTTTTATAGGACGTCCTTTCTCATCTAGCGGAAAGCTCTTAGCACCAAGAGTAACTCCTTGATAAAGACGTACATTTTTACCAATGATGGTTGTTTCGCCTATTACTATACCAGTTCCATGGTCCATAAAAAATTTTTCGCCTATTTGTGCACCAGGATGTATGTCTATGCCAGTCGTTGAATGAGCATTCTCACTTATTATTCTTGGTATTAAAGGTACACCAAGTTTATTTAATTCATGCGCCACCCTGTGCATACTAAGAGCACGAAGACTAGGATAACAGAAGATAGTTTCGCTTACACTACTAGCAGCAGGATCTCCCTCATATGCAGCAATAGCATCTGTAGATAGAAGCTCTTTTATGTTCGGAATGGTCTTTATAAAATTATAAGCAATAGCTTTTGATCTCTCTTCACAATTAGAACAAGATTCCTTTTTTTCCTTACAAAAAAAACAAAAACCTCTTAGTATTTGTTCCTTTAGTTTCTTCTCAACTAATTTTAAAGATGATTTTGAGTCGTTTTTTCCAAAATAACCTGGAAAAAAAATCGTACGTAATAATTGAATAACTTCATCAAGCTCTTCTATCGATGGCATTTTTTTAGAGATCACCTTACCCTCCCCAAACTGCCTCTACCTATATGGTAAACCTTGTCCATGTGATCAGCAACTCTATTATTATGAGTAGCAATGATTACACTGGTGTTGTTCTCTTTACATATTTGTAGAATACTATTTATTACCTCGTCTGTAAGACCCTCATCCAAATTTCCTGTTGGTTCATCCATTACAAGAAGATCAGGTGCCATTACCATAGCTCTGGCTATAGCAACTCTTTGTTGTTCTCCACCAGAAAGTTGTCTTGGAGAATAAGACATCTTCTCTTTAAGCTTAACCTCTGTTAAAAGATAGTTTGCTCTAATAGCAGCCTCTTTATATGCTACACCTGCTATAAGACATGGTAACATAACGTTTTCTTCTACGCTAAAATCCTTAAGAAGATAATGAAACTGAAAGACAAAACCTATATTATTATTCCTAAGCCTAGATAGTGATTCCTCGTTAAGAAGACTTATTTCTTTTTTGCAGACTTTAACTTTACCTGAATTAAATCTATCAAGTCCAGTTATACAATTAAGAAAAGTTGTTTTACCTGATCCCGATTCACCCATAATAGCAGCCGTCTCATTTTCACCCAGAGTCATGTCAATATTTTTAAGAACTTCAAGAGCTGTCCCATCCCCTTGAAGATATGATTTACTGAGCTGATTGACCTCTAATACCATAAGCGACACCCTCCCTTTTAAACTTTTTAAATAGATGCATTAACGGAAGTATTGAAGCTAAAGAAACAAACAAAATGACTATCGCTAAGACATAAAACATATCTACAACACTTACATACATTGGGATCTTTGAGACAAGATAAACATCTTTTGGAAGAACAATAACACCCCATTTTTTTACAACAAGAATAGAGGATAACCAAAGAAATAGTCCAAATATATAGCCAGTCAATCCTAAGAACAACGACTTAAAGAAAAAGATACAAATAAGTCTTTTCATACTTAGGCCAAGAACTTGTAGAATAGATATTTCTGTCCTCATTTCTCTTATCAGCAAGATCAAAGTTGCGACAATATTAAAAACAGCCACAGCTATAAGCACAGAAAGAATAAAGAAGATAACCAGCCTATCAAGTTTTACCGATTCAAACATCCCATAATTTATATCCTTCCAAGAACGAATATGTAGTCCTGGTGAAGAGGACATATATATATCATCAACAGCCTTGTTAAGATCAGTCCCATCATTTAATCTGATCCTAAGTGATGTATTAAAATTAGCTTCTGGAAAAAGATTATTTCCAGTAGAGGTAGAGATATACGCAAATCTTGAATCAAGATCATAAAGACCAAAATCAACAACACCACATACTTGTAAGACTCTTATTCCCTTACCAAGCTCTCTGCCAGAATAAAGGATGTTAAGATCAGAACCAACAGACAGGCCAAGTATCTCTGCAACTGCAGAACCAACGATAACACTATTTGATTTTTTAAATATGCAATTTGGATCACCTGTTTGCATATATTTTTTTATAGGTAGGACATAATCAAAAGAACCAGGTTCAGACACTTCAAAAGCAACACCCCTGACACCTTTCTTGGAAGATACTAATAATTCAAGATAACCAAAGTATTTAATGTCCTCTAATCTATTCCCAAGAATGTCTTTAACTGTTTTTTTTACATTCAGTTCCTTTCCATAATGTTCAGAAATAACTATGTGAGAAGTAGAGTCAAGGTATCTTTGAGATATAACCCTCATGTAGCCATTAAACGCAGACAAAGAAACAAGAAGAGCTGCAACACTTACTGCGATAGTAATTATTGTAAACAGACGTGAAGCTCTGTAAAAACCCTTAGGGCTTACAAAGAGAAAGCGAAGTGCTAGTCTTAATTCACAAAGCACAATTATTTTTCCCTTCTTACTCTTATATGCGTTGTACCTATTATTATTGTATCCAAGTTATTAAGTTCCTTTTTCCCAACTTTTAAGCCATTAACAAAAGTACCGTTGGTAGAACTATTATCTACAAGACTAAGCTGATCGCTGTGAAGATACATAGAACAATGGTGTGTAGAAACTTTTACATCATTTAGATTAACGTCGCAGCCATTACGACCTATCGTTACGACACCATCGGTTATATACACCCGCTGTTCTTCGTCAATATCCTTAAGCTGTATTTCCAAAACCCAAGGCATAATTATTAAAAAGAAAAATACATTTTAAATTCAAAAGGATGAGGTCTTGTCGCAATGGAACTGATCTCTTCTCTCTTTATATTGGTCCAATAATCAAGAAGACTCTTGGTAAAAACATCTCCCTGAAGTAAAAACTCATAATCTGTTTGAAGAGAATCAAGAGCATCATCTAAATATCTTGGAAGAAGCTCAACGCCTCTGTTCAACTTAGACAATTTTTCTACGTTGTTTATTTCATCACCACTGACACTCTTAGGATCTATCTTGTTCTTTATACCGTCCATTCCAGCAAGAGTTATAGCACTCAATGCAAGGTACGGATTAGAAGTCATATCAGGAGTTCTAAGCTCTATTTTTGTTAGTTCAGGATTCTCTACAGAGTTTTGTATCCTGATAGCATTAAGCATACTGTTTTTTCCATATGAAACTGCTACCGGTGCATCATAACCTGGAACCAGCCTCTTATATGAATTGGTAGAAGGGTTAGTAAGAGCACACAAGCTCTTCATGTGTTTAAGAACTCCGCCTATATACCATTTTGCTTCTTGGCTTAGACCATCTTTGTCCTTTGTTTCACCAAAAGTATTTTTTCCATTTCTCATCAAATAAGAATGGATATGCCAGCCACTACCTGGAGCATTAAACATTGGCTTTGGCATAAATGTAAGCTTCAAATTATCTGTGTCAGCAAGGTTAAACAGCAAATATTTAACAGTAACTATATGGTCTGCTGTTACCAACAATGGTTCAAATTGAAATTCGATTTCCTGTTGTCCTTTTTTACCTATTTCGTGATGGTGATAACGCGTACGTATTCCAAAATCTTTCATAAGACATGTCGCTTTATCTCTAAAATCATCGTACATATCCATAGGATTTACAGCGTGATAAGCGCTGGTATGAAGTTTCTCACCAGATTCAAGATAATAATAAGAAGAACTTCTTCTAGAATCAAATTTGACATCTTTGAATAAATAAAATTCGACCTCAGAAGCAAACATCGCTTTTTCTGCAAGACCTTCCTTCTTTATATATTCTGATGCTTTTTGCGCAATATATCTTGAGTCTTGAGCTGCTCGTTCTTTTTTCTTACCAGCGGTGTAGATGTCTACAAAAAAGCTTAGAGTAGGTTTTTGTCTAAATGTATCAAAGAATACTGTATCAAGATCAGGGACCTGAACAAGATCATAATCTCCTGGTGTATCAAAACCAAAGCTAGAAGTATTAAAAGGAATACCTTCAGACATTACTTCTTCTGTAAAATCTTCTACAGGTATTGTTATGTGATGAAGACGACCATTTATGTCCTGCGTCTTCAGATCTATCATCTCTATTTTTTTTACATGGCATAATTTTTTTATGCCTTCCCATTTTTTATCCACATCGTTAATCATAAGATCCCCCCAGATCGAACTTTTTTTTACAAAACCACAAAAGGAACTAAGAAAAATATAAAATTGCACAGCGTAAAGAAAATGTTCCTTCCTACTGCTATATTTTTATATATCACATAAAATAGGATACAGTAATATAATAGAAAAAAAACAGCTTTATAAGTGAAAAATACCGCCAAAAAAGCCAACAGAGTGAGTCCCGCGAACAAAGATATTTTTCCATAAAAATAATCTAACCTGAAAACATCTAATTTTTTAAGATAAAGATAAATGGTACCCCTGCTTAGCATTATACATGCTCCAAGAAAAAGCATTGAGGTTATAAACTTATCGTGATCAGGACAAATCATATGTGAAACAACTATCGCTAACAGCGCAGATATCCAA
>JBAXWW010000045.1:0-10298 GCA_037128215.1 bacterium
CTGCTTCTGGTATTCCACAAGTTGCACCAAACCTTGGTCAGGCAGGTAAGGTTACATTTTCAGGAGCTGGTTCTACGGTTATAAATCTTACCGCTGCTCCTACTCTAACACTTACAGGTCCAAGCACTATAAGTGGTATAGTAACTTCTTACACCAGCGATCTTCTTTTAGCTACCACAATAACAAGTGGAACTATTTCTGGTGGTTGGGGTACAACAGGAACATTTGATGTTTATATAAAAGCAATAATCCCATCTGGAACTGCTCTATTAGCAGGAACATACACAGGTACACATACTGTTACTGCAGCTTATTAGTTACAAAATATTTTGGGAGGTACTCGCGATATGAAAAAACTTTTAATAGTATTAACCATAGTACTTATTCCTTCTCTTGCATTTAGTGCATCCGCCACAGTAGGTGGAACATTGAAAGTGTATGTTGCTCTATCAGCAGCAGCTGTTAAAGACATTGTTTTCCCAGCACAGTTTGTTGGTTCTTTAGCTGCTAATTTAATTGACGTTGACGGCGCTCCTGCTGCTTCTGGTATTCCACAAGTTGCACCAAACCTTGGTCAGGCAGGTAAGGTTACCTTTTCAGGATCTGGTGGAACAGCTATTACTCTTACCGCTGCTCCTACTCTATCACTTACAGGTCCTAGCACTATAAGTGCTATCCCTGTTACTTACTATGGTGAAGTAGGTTTTACAACCCTAATAACAACAAGTGCAACTCTTTCTGGTTCTTGGGGTGGTTTAGGAACAAAGGATATTTATATAAAAGCTGTAATACCAGCTACGACTTCTTTATTGGCTGGAACATATACAGGTACACATACTGTTACTGCAGCTTATTAGTGTTATCTTTTTAATGGGAGCAATCAAGAGATGAAAAAACTTTTAATTATTTTGACTCTTTCATTGATAATCCCATCTTTATCTTATGGTGCTTCCGCAACAGTTGGTGGTACATTAAAAGTGTATACTGCCTTGTCAGCAATAGTTTATGGACAGATGATATTTCCATCACAATTTGTTGGTTCATTACCTGCAAATGTGACGAATATTGAAGGATTAGGTGGCCCTTCTGGTATCCCAAGTGCATCAAGTAACTGGGGAAGGGCTGGCTGGGTTAGATTTACAGGAGCAGGTAATACTCAAATAGATTTAACAAATCCTACTTCTCTAAGTCTAACTAATGGTGGTAGTACAATATCAAACATACCAATTTGTTACTGGGTTAACACTTCTTATACAGAAACATCTCCAACTTGGCCATGTCCGACACAATATATGCTTAATGGTTCATGGAGTGGTTCTGGACAAATAGATATTTATATAAGAGGTGTAATACCAAGCGGAACTAACTTAATTGCAGGAACATATACAGGAACACATACTGTTACTGCAAACTATTAGTGTTATAATTTTGAATAGGAGGAATCACGATATGAAAAAACTTTTAGTAATTTTGATGTTAGCTTTAATTCCATCTTTAGCATTTAGTGCTTCTGCCACAGTTGGTGGAACATTGAAGGTGTATGTCGGTCTAACAGCAGCCAAAATGGCTGATATAATTTTTCCAGCGCAGTATGTTACTGCTCTTAACGGATTATCTGGTCCATTGATCAACACTGACGGCGCTCCCGCTGCTTCTGGTATTCCACAAGTTGCGCCTAACTTGGGACAAGCCGGTAAGGTTACATTTACAGGAGCTAGTGCGACTGTTATAACCTTAGTAGCTCCAACTACTATAGATCTAACTAACGCACAGCAACCTACATATAGTATAATTGGTATCCCAGTTACTTACTTTGCTGAAGCAGCTTTTAGTACTTCAATATCGACACGTACTATTTCCGGTACTTGGGGTAACACAGGAACAGCAGATGTTTTTCTAAAAGCTGTTATACCAGTTACAGGTACTCAACTAGTAGCAGGAACATACACAGGTAATTACTTTATTACTGCAAACTATTAGTGGTATAATTTTGAACTAGGATTAATCACTATATGAAAAAACTTTTAGTAATTTTGATGATAGCTTTAATTCCATCATTGGCATTTAGTGCCTCAGCAACGGTAGGTGGAACTTTGAAGGTATATGCTGGGCTGACAGCAGTAGCTGTTAAGGACATCGTTTTCCCAGCACAGTTTGTTGGTGCAGTAGCTACAGGTGGTTTGACTAACACTGACGGTTTAGCTCCTGCTACTGGTATTCCAATAGTAGCACCTAACATTGGTCAGGCAGGTAAGGTTACTTTTTCAGGTTCTGGAGGAGTAGGTATTTCTCTAGTAAACCCAACAGCCTTAACTATTAATAATGCTGCTAACGTAATATCTGCTATCCCAGTGTATTATGCGCCTACTGCTGCCCTTGCTTCCGCGATAACAACAGCGACTCTTTCTGGCTCTTGGGGTGGTACAGGGACGGTAGATATTTTTATAGGAGCTACAATACCATCTGGAACTGCTATGGTCGCAGGAACATATACAGGTACTCATACTGTTACAGCGAACTATTTATAAATAAGTTTTGGCTGGAGGTTCTGTGGGCATGAAAAAGTTTTTAGTGATTTTGATTATAGCGTTAGTTCCATCATTAACTGTTGCCGCTTCGGCAACAGTTGGTGGAACGTTAAAAATCTACTGGACGCTTGCTGCTGAAAAAGTTGATGATATGATTTTTCCAGCACAGTTTGTTGGTACAACATCTGCTGTGTTGGTAAATTCGTTAAACGCAGTACCAGCTTCTGGTATACCACAAACAGCAGGTAATATGGGTAAACCAGGTCAGGTTATGTTTAATGGGTCTGGAGGATCGGTTATTTCAATCAGTCCTGTTACATCGACGGTAACTCTTACTAATTCTCCTAATGCTTCCGCTACGATTCCTAACGTAGCGATAAGCGTTCATGGTGCGAATACTTTTGATGCAACGACTACACCGATAACAACAGCAACTCTTTCAGGTACTTTTGGTACATACGGAGCAGTGAATGTTTTTATAAGAGGTCTTATACCAATTCAGTCTACTCCTCTAACAGCAGGAACATATACAGGCAGTATTGGTATTAATGGTGCTTATTAATTATTTTAATACTTGGAGGTTTGTCTTGAAGAAGTTGTTTTTTGTTCTACTACTTATTTTTTCTACGTCGAACGTTTTTGCTGCCAGTGCTACAGTTGGTGGAACTTTGAAAGTTTTCACACCTCTTGCTATTACAAAGGTTATTGCTATGAATTTCCCTTCTCAGTATCAGGCAGCTCTTGGTGCAGATCTATATACTCAGGGTGCCTCTCCTGTCCCTTCAGGAACTCCAGGGAACTTAGGATCTTTTGAAGTAGACGGTGCAGCAGGAGCTTCTGTTCAGCTTACAGTTGATGTTACTATGAGTATGACTCATAACATTTCTCCGACACCGATTAGTGCAGCGATATATACGTCTGTTGATAACCAGGTTACTTGGGTAAGTTCAACTACTCCTCCTTCTTTCTTTATGCCTGGTTCTGGTCTTGGTATGTCAGCTTGGACTATATATCTAAAAGGTAAACTACCAGTTGGAACAAATATAGTGTCAGGTACTTATAATGGATTTATGAATATATCGGCAGCGTATAACTAATATACGACTTGGAGGTTCGCCATGAAGAAGTTAGTTTTTGTTCTACTGCTGATTCTTTCTACGGCGAACGTCTTTGCTGTTAGTGCTACAGTTGGTGGAACTTTGAAAGTTTTCACACCTCTTGCTATTACAAAGGTTATTGCTATGAATTTCCCTTCTCAGTATCAGGCAGCTCTTGGTGCAGATCTATATACTCAGGGTGCCTCTCCTGTCCCTTCAGGAACTCCAGGGAACTTAGGATCTTTTGAAGTAGACGGTGCAGCAGGAGCTTCTGTTCAGCTTACAGTTGATGTTACTATGAGTATGACTCATAACATTTCTCCGACACCGATTAGTGCAGCGATATATACGTCTGTTGATAACCAGGTTACTTGGGTAAGTTCAACTACTCCTCCTTCTTTCTTTATGCCTGGTTCTGGTCTTGGTACATCAGCTTGGACTATATATCTAAAAGCTAAACTACCAGTGGGCACAAATATAGTATCAGGTACTTATAATGGTATAACAAATGTGTCGGCAGCATATAATTAACTTGATGTGATTCCCCGAATATTGGGGGTTATCTTTTTATGAAACTTGTAACTTGCAAAGATGCTTTTGCTGATGTAACTTTTTCACCGTAAAGGGGAATTGCTATCATGAAGTATCTTTTTTTTGTCTTAATATTTTTTCTAACTATTAATTTCTTGTATTCTGCTGCTAGTACCACGCTTCCTGTTGGCCAAAAAGTAATTGGTGGAACTGGTACTAATGGTGGTGGTGATATTGAAATGTATTCTAAGCCTATGATGTTTCCTTCCCAGTGGAGTGGATATCTTCCAATTACAATTGATACTGGAGGAACCGGAGCAAACAGTACACAAAATCTTGCTGGTGGTAGTTCTGGTTATGATGGCTCTTTAGTAATAGCAGGCTGTTCAGGATTAATATTCTCACTGACATGGTCTGCTACAACTCCTTTAACTAATGGGTCTAATCAAGTACCATTTACTATGATGCTACAAAATAATATTATCCCTGCTGGTTATTTAGCTTCACCTCTTACTGGTCTAACATGTGTTTCTGACACATACTGGCAGGCAAGAGGTTATATCTCAGGTGGTATTAATCTTTATCCTGGTGATTATTCAGGGGTAGTAACAGTTACTATGAGTTGGTAATAAAGGAGCGGAAGGTCTAATGATGAAACTACTTTTACTTTTTATTTTGTTGACTGTTTCTGATCTTCTTTATGCTCCTCCTCCTCTATTAATGGCAGAAAAGCAATATAAGGCAAGGGGTATAGTTGTTGGATACGGAAATATAAATGGATCTGGAACTTATAACCCTGGTGACTATATAGGCGTAAAACCATTACAAGCTATAGTACTACCTACAGCTTTATCGGGAACTTCTGCCAATCACTTTTTTTGTTCGGTCACAGGCAGTAATTGCGCGACTCCTACTGTGACTGGAGCGTCTGGGAGTAGTGGCGCTGTAAGGATTTATGCTAGTCAAGGTACATTATATTGTGTTCACGCTGATAATTATAATTGTATTAATAATCAAGTTCCATTTATTAATGGAACTAGTATGTTTTATATACGTGCTTATCCTAGCTCTTGTGGCGGAATGATTCCGTCTGTTACTGGTTCTGTTGATGTTCCTATTGATGCTGAATTTACACCAAGCACTAATTTGGATGCTGGTGGATATACAGGTACAGTTACTATAACTGTATGGGTTGGAACGAGCTGTTAATCATTTTAGTTAATTTTAGGAGGCTATTTTCTTTGAAAAGATTTTTTACAACTTTACTAATTATACTTATTCCAGCTGTTTTAAATGCTGGTGTAGTTTATGATATTATGCCTGTCGACCTGGCTCTTTTACCTCCTCTAAGTGCTTATGCTACTACTTTGCAATTTCCAACTGTATATACAACAACTTTTGGCAAGATTACGACAGCTGATAAAGCATATGTTAGACCAGGTGGAATAAATGGTTCAAATGCAGTCGTATATGTAACAGGTACTGCAAAGCAATGGTACCTCGTAAATCCTTATGAAGGAACTATTGAATTATCAGGACCAGGATCGGGTTTTTTTGTACATTGGAATCTCTTAGGCTATATGTGGGAGAGACAATTTAACGACGATGGTGCTGATGAATTTGTAATAGAAGGGGATTTAAATATAGAAAAAGAAGGAGGAATGGCGGAAGGATCATATAAAGGAGTTCTTTATCTAGGTTTGGAGTATATATAAAATGTTAAATATTAAAACAGTTTTTATTATATATTGCTTGTTTATTACAACAGGTCTTTTTTCTCAAGTAGAACACAAAGAAAATCAATACGACGGTAAAACTGGTGCTAGCAATGTTACTGTATGGACCAATATTACGGCTGTTGCACCTGATCAGGCTTATATGACAGTTCTCCAGAATATGGTTATTCCTACTTTTAGTGCCGGTGAAGCTCCAAATGGAAAACAAATTAGAAGTTCCTTAAAAACAAACATTGTTGGTGGAGAAGATGGCAGAAATGCTATAATAGAAGTTAGTGCACCAAAGGGGCAGTGTCTCTGCTATATGATTTCTAATATTTATCCATACACTAATGGAGAAACTGTTTATACAGCTTATATGTCGTTTTTGCCACAACCCGAATGCATGATGCCTGAAGTAGGACATTTAGAAGTTGTCATAGAGGGCTTTTTAGATGATCCAAAAGTTCTTGCTACGGAAGGAGAATATGAGGGGACAGGAACATTGAGCGTATGGCTTGAGGGTTCGTGTTGTTACTAATGCTCTAGTCTTATGGAGGGGAATTGAAAGTCTTATTATACATCATGTTATTCTTTTTATTTTCTCCTTTTATGTTTGCTCAAACATCAGGAGGAGACAGTGCTAATAGCGCCACAGCTTATCAAAAGGGTGTAACAACATCGACGCCATCTGTTGATCTTGAATTCTCTGTTCTTAGTCCAATAAGGACAAATATAGATGATAAAATGAACACAATACAGGGTATTATAGTCGATATGGAAAACAGAGACATCTATGAGGGCAGTATGATAACTAAACAGGCTAAAGTCTCTGTTTATGCTGATCCTGAAGCTTCCTACAAAGTCTTAATAGAGAACCAAGAAGTGGTAAAAAACCCACTAAGTCTTTTTGTAACAGATGGTTCTACAACCAGGACTATTACAACACATGGTATTGACTCATTTGTTATGGATGGTGTTTTTGATTCTGTTGATTCTGTATGTACAGATTCACCAAAGGTCATAACTATTATTTATGATCAGAAATAATTTTGACTATCAATGTTTTTTTTCTAATATTTAAAAAAATAAATATGGACAGAAGCTTGTTTGTAGGTAGTAATATTATCTATGACTGTTTCTGTTTTTAAAATTATAGTTTGTCTTGTATTCTCTCTTTTGTGTCCTGCTACATGTTTTTCAGCAGGGTGTGTTAATTGCCCTCCTCCAGTAAATTTAAAGAATGCATACCTTTTAAACTTTTCAGCTACTGCATCACTTATAAGGCCACTATCTATAAATCTTCGTCAAGGTATTCGTTTTCCTGTGCAGATGGCTGGCGTTGGAAAAACTGTTGCGTCAAATGGACCGGGAATCACTGGTAGTGGCCATGATGCTTCTTTTGAAGTTCATGGACAAATGGAAGAAGCTTATGTTATTTCAGGATTAGAGCCACTTGGCATAATGTCCAACGACGGCGATGTAATAAAAGTTTCTCTTATAGTTCTTGACTCTGATGGTAGTCAAAGATTTCCTGTTGGTGTCTATGAAGGTGTAAGAATATTGGACAAAGATGGAGCTGATAGCTTTCAGATAAGGGGAATGGTTACTCTAACAGGTGAAGAGCGTCCAGGGATTTATTCAGGTACTAGAGAAATATTTGCGAGTTACTATTGATATGAAGAAAATATTTTATATACTTTTATTTATTAGTTTTTTTATGAGTAATAATCTGTTTGCTCAAAAGATAGCCCCCATTAATGGTGGTGAAGAGATAGAGAAAGGTGGTGGCGAAGGTGGTGCAGTGTTAACTGTTATTTCTCCTCTAAGATTTCCACCTGGTTTTGCTGGTCTTCATGATGTTACTATTGTCCCTCCATTCGGTAGAGGTGCCGCTGTTTTTTCGCTAAAAAATGGTCTACCACTTACTCCAATTTTTTATCTTGTTGTACAATCTAGCGTTGAGATATGTATGGATGGTAAGTCTGGTGAAAAATGTGGTATTATTACAGATTTTACTTATGGTGGTCCAGAAACAACAGATGCAGCAGGGAACGCAACAGTAAGCGTAGGAGCAAAGCTAACGACAACACCTGATATGCCAGGGGGAGTACCATATTCAGCTGTTTTAACGCTTGCAGTAAGCTATGAGAGCATGTATTAGTATATAAATATAAAGAGGAGAGGTGTTTAATTATGAAAAAATTACTTAGTTTGGTCTTGTTTCTAATGTTTTTTTGCTCAAGTTATCTTTATTCAAATTTGATGATTGCTCCAACTAGATTAGAAGCAAAACTAGATAGACAGACAACGGAGTCTTTTATTGTCGTCAATCGTTCTGAAGACAAAGTAAAAATTGGTGTTGAACCAATTCCCTTTTCTGAAGACATGAAAAACTCAAGAATAGAAAAGTATATAACGATTAATCCAAAAGTTGTTAGTCTTGACGCTGGTAAAAGTAGAGTAATAAGAGTAACTGTAAAACCAGACGCAGAATTAAGAAAAAAAGCTGGTGAATATTACGCTAGAATAATGTTTAAAACATTAGCAAAAGAGAAAAAAGCTGGAAAAGAAGAAAGGCCAAAAGGCAGTCAAGACGTTGGTATGAAAATAGATCTGATATTCAATATATCTATACCAGTATATGGTAGCGTTGGTACAGGTACTCCTGAACTTAAAGCTCAGTGCTTTGTGGATAAGGATGGTGCTCCTAAGGTAAAAATAGAAAACACAGGCCTATGGCGCTTTGACGGATATCTAGTGTTATATGGTAAGAACAGAGAATCAGAATTAGCAAAAGAAAGAGTTATGATCACAAGACAATCAAGTAAAGAGATCACTCTTAAATTGAAAGCAGATAATATTGGTAAGGAAGCTGTTCCACTTGACTTTACAAGTCTAGAAAAAGATAAGAAAGTAAAAATTGTTACAGATAATTGTATATTTAATAAATTTGTACAAGTTACTCCAAGTGCTGTTGCTAAAGAAGGTGTTGCTAAGGCTGTAAAGTCAGCTCCTGCTGCTAGTAAAAAAGGGATTAAATAATTTTGACTGGTGATTTATAGTAAATACTTTAGTGTAGGAAGCAGAATATTTTTACGGGTGTTTCTTACCTATGTTATTTCTCTTTTTATAGTTAGTTCTTCTTTTTGTGAGCAGAAAAAATTTGAAGAGTCTTTTGTAGATTTACGCGTTTCTCAAAACGTTAACGATTCTTATTATAAAATTTACGTTGATGAGAAAGAAAATCCTTACATAAATGTTAAAAACTTTTTTACTGACTACTTAGGCTTTTCAGAGACCAAGTGTGATGTCCTCAAATTTTACTGTGAAACTAAAATGCCTCCAAATGATACTTTGTTCTGGATTGATGGAAGAAGTGGTGAATTTGGTAACGCAGAAAGTTCTGATAATGAAAAATTTGATAAAAGTTCTATAGCTGTTATAAAAAAAGAAATTTGGATCAGGTATGATGTAATTGCAAAGTGGATTCCTATAGATGGTGAATGGTCTTTAGATGCATACATTCTAACAATGAACCCCAAGTTCAAATTAATCTTTGATAAAAAAGTTGAAAGACAGGAACTTATTAAAAAATTAACTAAGGCGCAATTAAAAAAAGATATAGAACAAAAGGCTGACATTATTTACCCTGAAAAGGATTTTAATGCTGTGGCAAGGTACAGGTGGGGATTAAGTGTTGGAACACAGTCTTCTTCTTCTACCAGTATTGATTATGATGTAACACTAGATTTTCTTGGTGGTACGGGTGTCACAGGCCAGTCCTTTGCTTTTCCTCTTTCAGGAAAAAGGGTAATAAGTACTCCTTATGGCACTTATTCTATGAGAAATAAAAAACATTTTGCATTGATGGAATTTGGAACGACTACCTTTGACATGACTCCACTTTTATTATCAAGTGTTAAAACTGATTATGGGTTTAGATTTGATAGTAGAGATAAGTCAGAACGCAGAGAGGGAAATATAAACATAACAGACCTTGCTCCAAAGGGGACAGAAGTCGATTTATATATAAACGGCTACTATATTTCTACTGTAAAAGTAGCTGATGATGGTAGGTATTCCTTTCCAGAGGTTATAGCTAGTGGGTCTGATTCAGTTTTATTAAAGATTTATTATCCTAATGGTCTAGAGGAAGAGAAAAAAATAGATATTTCTAAAGATGGTGGTAATAGGTTGCCAAAGGGTGAGTTTGAAGAAAGAGTGTACGTCGGTAAAGGAACTAATAATATTGGAAATTTTTATTTTACATCCTTGAGATATGGTCTTTTGCATAACTTAACTCTAGGCGTTTCTCCTATGTTTTTACCCAACCAAAATCATGTCACCCCATTAATTGATACGTACTTTATGCCTTTTTATTGGATCAACTTTTTAGGGCAAGCGATGATATCTTCTAGTGGTAT
>JBAXWW010000046.1:0-10261 GCA_037128215.1 bacterium
CAATAAGTAAAATTTTGTTCTTATTTTATTGAAGTTAAAAGAATATGATTTGTCTAAGACTGGAATATTTATTACATCGAGCATTTTTAGAGATATTATTAATACAATAACTCCTGCAATAAGAGAAAAGAAAGTCCTGTTGTCTATTATTAGCGAACTTACTTTTCCTGCACCAAGTCCAAGTAATGAAAAAATAACACAGAATCCAAGACAGAATAAAAGCCCCTGTAGAAGTAGTCTTTTTAAAGTTTTGTCTTTATCCTGAACTAGAATAGCAAAATAGACTGGTATTATAGGCAATATACATGGAGAGAAAAAACTGAGAACCCCTGCAAAATATATAGACCATGCATCCATGTCCAAACTTATATACTATCTTTGAATAATGGACAATTTTTTATTAGCAATAAGGGTGTTAAGGGGGGCATATTCCTTGCTCTTTTTTCTTTATGATGTTTTTGATCTTATCTCTTTCTCTAAGAGTTCTATGTCCTTTTGATAGTTTACAAGACGTAAATGTTATGTACGTTGGGAATAGCTTAAGAGTTGATCCTGTTGGCATCCTAAAAGTAGCAGTATCTAGCAGCAGGGTTATTAAAGTCTCCAAAGAAAATAAGGCATTACTTATAAATGCTAAAACAAAGGGCAGTACCACTCTCTATATATGGAAGAGAAAGAATAATGAGCCATCAAAGTACAGCTTTACTGTTATGTCGTCCTCAGTACATAAAAACGTGATTGCTATAAGACAGGAACTTAAGAGTATTAGTGGCATAAAGATAAGTAATGCAGGAGAAAGTGTCTATATAACTGGTTCAGTAAATAAGAAGGAAGATATGGACACTATAAATAATATCGTTTCAAAAGAAAAAAATGTTATGAACTATGTAAAATTATCTAATGCTGTTCAGCAAGAGGAATTTAATGGGATAAGAAGTGTCCTTCTGGATATTGGGCTTTATGATGTGAATCTAAAAAAGACAGATGGTCTTTTGTTTCTGAGTGCTAATTCCAGAACGAAGGGGCAAGTTGAAACTGCTTTACACTACTTAAAATCAGTTTTTCCAAATGGTAGATTTGATATTAAAGTAGTGCCGTATCAAATAGACATAGATGTTAAAATAGTTGAGATCTCAAATTCTACCGGTAGACAGATGGGGCTGGAACTCCCAGGTGAGTATGATCTTACAAGGCACACAGTTTTGCCTGCTATAGAAATAGACAGCATTGTCCACCTGTCAGAATCTCATGGTTTGGCAAGAATATTATCTAATCCATCGCTTAGTGCCAACGACGGAGAATCAGCCAGCTTTCATGCTGGCGGTGCAATACCAATAAAACTCAGTTCAAGATACAGTTCTAATATTGAATGGAAAAACTATGGTGTTATCCTTAATTTTACTCCAAAAGTTATAAGTGATGACGTAGTTGAATTAAGTATTGCCAGTGAGTTTAGCAGTCTTGATTCAGAAACTTCCTCAAATAAAGATGTTCCAGGTTTTGTCGTTAGAGAGGTAAAAACGGTTGTTACTATGGATAGCGGAAGGTCGGTTGTAATATCAGGGCTTGTAAACAAAAATTCCAGTAACGCAAATAAGGGCTTACCAGGAATATCTGATATACCTGTGTTGTCTGATTTGTTTTCTTCTAACGATATAACCTCGCAAAACACTGAGCTAGCAATAATAGTTACAGCTTCTATTAGATTTAGGAGTGAAGAGCTTTTTATAGATAAGAAGTTGGAAGATCTACTGGTGGAAACACTATCGGAAAAGGTCTAGGAATATATGGAAAATTCCAAAGTAATAGATAGTGTTATAAATAGTACGGCTGTAATAAACAATAATTACTACGATGATAGCTTCAAATATTTAAATGAAGAACTTCGATCTTTCTTTAATGACCAAAATATTACAGATATTATGATAAACGGACTAAACAGTATATATATAGAAAAAAAAGGCACGGTAACTTGTATTGATTCTCTGCTTAGCGAGCAAGAACTCTACAGACTAATAGATTCAATTGCACAATATAATTCTAGAAGCATCGATATAAATCATCCAGTTTTTGATGGAAAAATGAATGGAGGTATAAGGTGTAATGTTGTCATGCCACCTATATCTATTGATGGTGTAACAATAACATTAAGGAAACATATTAATGAGATCGACTCTTGGGATGTCCTGATTAAGAATAAGATGTTGGATGATAAAATGGCAGAAATCCTTAAAAAATCTGTTGATAAGAAATTAAATCTTATCGTTTCAGGCGGTACTGGTACAGGAAAAACGACGTTGATCAATGTTCTCTTGAATGGTTTATGCGAGACTACCCAAAGGGTTATAACTATAGAGGATACCGCAGAGCTTAGACTCAAGATTCCACACGTTATAAGGCTTGAATCAAGACGATCTACACCAGATTGTCCTTATGAAGTTAGTATAAGGGAGCTTGTAAAAACTGCGCTAAGGATGAGACCAGATAGAATAGTGATAGGAGAAGTAAGGGGAGAAGAAGCTTATGATCTTTTACATGCTGTAAATACTGGTCATAGAGGTTGTTTATGCTCCATACATGCTAATTCATGTAGGGATGTCCTGAGGAGGTTTGAAACTTTAGCCATACTTGGACATCCAAATCTAGATATCTCTGTACCTAGGACCTGGATAGCTTCAAATATACACTTAATTGTTCATCTTTCTAAGGAGGAGGGAGTTCGTAAGATAGTTGAGCTCAAAAGCATAGAAGGCGTTGAATGTGGCAATTATATATTACATGACCTTATTTGAGTTGAAGCTTATTGCTAAGATGTTATACTTTTACCTGTATGGTAGCCAAAAGAACATTTCTTTTTTTAGTGTCCCTTTTTTTGTCCGTCTGCGTTTATTCACAGGAAAGTGAAGATAAATCTTTATTTAAATCAGCAATTAATAATTTAAAACAAAATGAGGAAAACTTAAGACCCAAGATCAGCGGTAAAAAATTAGCAACACTTGCTTACCCATGGGTAGGCTATGTTTCTGATGTAGAAGGTAAAGCTATCATACAAAGATACGATAATGATGGTCTTTCTATTTTAGCAACCTTTGAGGCTAAAGAGGGTGACCTGGTCCATGAAAAAGATTTTTTTGATATTAGAGCTAAAAGTAGTATAGAAATAACATTGAAAAATGATACAGAAATAGCTTTAGCGCCTAATACTTTCTTTAAAGTACAACAACATTATCTTGATGCGAAAGAACAGAACAGTATCTTTAACCTTCTTTCTGGTAGAGCAAGAATAAACATAAAACATGAAAAAAAGATCTCAAAAGTAAAGATTTACTCTCCAAACTTAGTAATTGAATCAGATCAGGCTGATATTGTTCTTGGTTATAATTCAAAAAGTAAGACGTCGATGGTGGCATGTTTTGATGGAAGTTTTTCTGCTGTAGGGTCAACAGATATTAAGGGTAAGAAAAAATATAACCAGTTCTTATATGAAGATGAGTACATGGAGATCAATACATCTTACGATGAACAAGGTGAGAGCTATCTAAATACTGATCCAGCAAAGATGTCTACCTCCTATAGAAGGGATGTTCTAGAAAGTCTTAATGCGGATTATAGAGAGTTAGATCCATGGGCTTTTACTAGGATAAGTACAAGTTTTCTAAGGTTTGCGCCAAGCTTTGATTATTCAACGGTTAAGGGCTCTACGTCTACTTATTATAATTTTTCTTTTGGCTATATTCCACTTATCCATCTGATGTCTATATTTTATATTGAACCGTACTTTTTTGCTTCATTAGCTGCTAAGAGTCAATATTTCTTAAGAACTGGTGCGTCTTTGGATCTATACCTTTTTAGAGGCTTTTATGTAGGTGGTGGTGGTGGCGTATTTTGGGTAAGTGATAGCAAAGGATCTGGTGCAGACCTAAGTGCTAATCTTGGGTATACTTTCTCAGGTAAGCAGATGGGGCTTTTTGATGGTATAAGGTTTGCGTATTATAGGTCTAAAACCCCTATTTATGATGTGAATAGTTTCCTTGTCAGTCTGGTCCTTAACTTTAGCGGGGGAAGGGACGACGATTGATTAGAGATTGACAAGATATTGTTTGAGGATATATATCTTTCGTTCGGCTGGGTGTATTCCCAAAAAGGTGGAGAGATGACCGAGAGGCCGAAGGTAACGGTTTGCTAAACCGTCGTACGGCGTAAAGTTGTACCGAGGGTTCGAATCCCTCTCTCTCCGCCATTTTTTATATGCGCCGGTAGCTCAGCGGATAGAGCATTGGTCTACGAAACCAATGGTCGTGGGTTCAATTCCCTCCCGGCGTACCATCTTGCTTCCTCTTTTTCCGTTATACTTTGTCAGACTTCGGATTCGCCTCCTGCGGAGTAGGTTTATCTACACCTTAGTCGGCTCACCTCATCTTCCTCGTCTAACGAAAAAATACTCGCAAGATACTTTTTGTTATTTAATTCTAGTTGCCTTTAGTTCTCTTGAATATCTTTCAGGAAGAGCTCTTAACTCGGTCCAGTCATCAGTTGTTTTTAATGCATGGTAGGTATTAAAATATTCGAATCTATGTGAATATATATGTTCCTTTCCATAAGAAAACTTAGAGATCCTTATGTATTCATCCAAAAAAATTATCTGTGCCATTCTTTCCCTTTTGTTATTATCTGTTTCTGGTGTGTTGTCAGCTCTTTGAACCAGATAGTAATAAAGCCTTCCGTCTCCAATTAGTAGGTCGACATCCTTTCCTTCAAGATATTTTCCTTTTTGTATTAACTTAAGAATTACAGATTCTATTATTTCGTCAGTGCTTTTTGTCATGATTTGTTCTGAGGCAATGTAGTCCTTGTCTAAATAATTATTCAAAAGATATGTTCTAATATCATTAGGTTTTATATTAGCTTCTGATATCTCAAACATGTGCTTAGTGCTAAGGCTGTTGTATTCAGCTTCAAAAGTATTAAGTTTTGCTTTATCAACTGAGGCTATCTCTTTAAATTTTTGTGCCTCTTCTATTAGATCTTGTAGTTTTAGTAATAACCTTGTTTTTTTATCGTTGTCAGGAGTCTCTTCTATTAAGTTTATTATTTCTCTAAAAAAACCATCATAAATAAAAAAAGGAACGTCAATAGGTAGTACTACAGTATCTTGTTCTAGAACTTCAAAACACAGATCTATTAAGGTCTCTTTATTGGGTATGCTGTGTATGTTAAAAAAATCAACATTTATGAGTCTAAGAGCTGCCACTTCAAAGATGCTTAGGGATGCTCTGTTTTTAATACCATTTACACTATATATGTAATCTATTATTCCTGTTTGACCCTCTTCTCCATATAACATGTCTATATCATGTTGATCTATTCTATGACCATATTTATACTTTTGATTAAAGACCTTTAATGATTCTGCAACAAGATCGTGAAGAGGCTCTTGGTACGCCACAGCAGGGTTTTTTTTAAGATATTTGTAAGTAGAGGTCCTTACTGCGTCATAATCAATATTCTGCGCTTGAACCTTGCTGATACTTAGTCCAAAAGATAAAACTGCTATTAATATAAAAACTATTTTTTTCATTTATAGAGGCTTTTACCTCTTATTTTATAAGTCTTGGATGTTCTAATAATAGTTTAGCTTCCATTTCTATCTTACGGGCAGTAGGAGAAGCCTTTTCTCCAACAGGGATAGTCAAGATCATGTCAACAAGTCTTGTCCTAAAGTTGTTCATAACTGAGATATTAAATGGTTCAGCATTCATCATCGCTATTTCAGGATTAGAAATAAATTGAGACAACATTATAGCACTCAATAAATACTCCTCGTTTTGAGGTGTTTTCTCTGCTTTGTCTACATAGTAATATATACACTCTGCTAAAGCTTTTGTTGCAGCTACATCAAGTTTTTTGCCCACCATCTCTTTAATGAACATATCTACTAGTTGGTCTATTCTCTTGTTATTGGTGTCTTCTGTCAGAACTTCTTTTAAAGCACTTATTGCTTTAGCTTCGTTAAATATATATCCTTCTGGAAATATTTCTTTTCTTAAATTAGCTAAAGCAGTAGACATCTCTTTAATAGAAGAAGAACCATCCGCTGGGAGATCTTTGATAGAGATATTCTCAAACAAATCCTCTATCTGCAAAAAGAGTCTTTGTCTTTCATCTGTGCCAGTTTCTATCTCTAATCTTTTTAATAATTCTTTTAATAAGATATAATTATTAGAGCCTGTGTTGTTTTTTGTTTTAGCTGCTGTAAACATATTAATTGATGTAAACGTGTTAATGGAGTTATTAACAGTGGCAGGTCTTCTATTGTTGTAATATCCCTGCATAGTTGCTGTTCCAGCATTATTTGGTATGTTCTCAGGCATGTGACTATCAGTAACAAAATTATGTGATGTTGGCGTAGCCTTTTGTCTTACTATTGTGTTAGGTTGTGTGTGCTCAGAAATATACCCATCACCAATAAAATGATGTGATGTAGGTGTCGTTGCTTGTGTTACTGTTATTTCAGATGGGGTATGACTTGCCCAGTCGGCAACAAAATGACCAGCAGGAAACTCTGATGCTGGTGTTACGTTATTAGCTATTTCTTTAACTTCTTGAAGCGGGAGAGGGTTTACTATTTTCCCTTTATTATATGTTATTACTACATTTAGATTTCCATCTGTGTCAAAATTCTTGCAGACTCCATCTTTAACAAGATCATCTTCAGTTAACAGTATGCCAGCAGAGTGGTGATCATAGGTACTAATAGCTTTATCATTTGGTACATATCTAGTTGTACTTTTGATCTTACCGTTAGGCCAATATAATTCTATAACCTCATTGTATGTATAAATGTCTTCAGGATTGTTGTTGTTCACAACTCTTCTTATTCCTTCATTAGTAACAGTTTCTGTCCTAATTAGTGTTTTGTCATAACTATAGAAGGTTGAAGTTGTTAATTGTCCCTCTGGGTTAAGCTTTTCTATCGTTTTTCCCATAACGCTAAAAGTTGTTCTAATAATTATTTTACCATCAGCGTTTCTTTCTTCTTCTTTTACTAATTGATGGCTACTAGGATTGTAATAAGAAGTTACTGTTCCAGTAGCTGTTTGTTTTGTGTCAGTGTTATACATTACTCCATCACTGTTCTGTGCTCTTAGATAAGATGAGCTGAGTATTAAGGTGCAAAATCCGGCAATTATGAATGTTTTAAAGTTCATTATGTTAACTCCTTTTTTTTGAATACAAGCTTAGGCATAGCTATATGCCATGCAGTTTTATGCAAGTATCATACCGTTATACCTTTTCAATAGTGATTAAGAGAAAGAAGCTCTCTTTATTACGCTTGCGTCATGGCATAATAGTGCAAAAAAAAGAGACGTCCGTATAAGGTGTGTACAGTTAGGCTTGTTTTTAGCTAAGCCTGTTCTGACTTACAGGGTCAAATAAGTGTATATATGATCCAATGTATATATCGGTAGTATCGCCTGGGTTATACTTGTGGTCTGTTTCAACAGAAACCTTAAATCTTACACCCTTTACTTCACACAAAAGAACGGTCTCAGAACCAAGCACTTCTACTACCTCTATTTTTGCATTACATAGGAACTGTCGATCCTTTTTTATCTCTGTATATAATCTGTCTGGTCTTACTCCAAGTGTGACTTCTTTTTCTGCGTGTTTTTTTGAATAAAAAGCTATGGAAGACTTAAACCCTTTTGCATTAAAATAGTTCTCTTTATCTATTCTTCCATTTATAAAATTCATAGTTGGGGTTCCTATAAATGAAGCAACAAATATATTATTAGGATAACTAAAAACATCCATCGGTGTACCAACTTGCTGGATGATACCATTATTCATTACAACTATCTTGTCGCCAAGACTCATAGCCTCTATCTGATCATGAGTTACATAGACCATTGTGTTAGCAAGTCGAGTATGCAGTCTTGCTATTTCTATTCTCATCTCGCCCCTAAGTTTTGCATCAAGGTTACTCAGTGGTTCATCAAAAAGAAAGGCCTCTGGGTGTCTAACTATAGCTCTGCCAATTGCGACTCGCTGTCTTTGTCCTCCAGAAAGTTGCTTTGGTTTTCTATCCATTAAATTAGATAGCTGCAGTATGTTTGCAGCCTCGTTTATTCTTTCATCTATTTCTTTCTTAGGAACTCTTCTTACCTTTAAACCAAAGGCAAGATTATTTCTAACATTAAGGTGAGGATAAAGAGCATAATCCTGAAAAACCATTGCGATTCCTCTATCCTTTGGAGGAAGATCATTTATTATCTTACCGCCTATGCAAATGTCTCCTTCTGTCCTGACTTCCAATCCAGCAATAAGTCTTAATAATGTGCTTTTTCCACATCCACTTGGACCTACTAGAACGACGAACTCCTTGTCCTTAATATCAAGATTTATGTCCTTTAAAACTTTTACATCTCCAAAAGACTTATAGAGATTTTTAATTGTTATGCCAGCCATTATCCTTTAACACCTCCTAAAGTTAGACCGGAAATCAGCCACTTTGATGAGTACATAAATAGAATAAGCACAGGAATAGTTATCATTATTGATGCGGCACAGAACATTCCCCATTGAGTTATATATTGACCCTGTAGTTCAAAAAGACCCAGTGTCCATGTGTATATTTCTGATCGTTGAAGTACTACACGTGCAACAAGGAATTCATTCCAGGCCATCGTAAAATTAAACAGAAAAGCTATTGCAAGTGCTGGTGTAGATAGAGGTAATATTATTCTGAAAAATGCACCCAGCATACTTGTTCCGTCTACAAGAGCAGCTTCTTCAAGGCTTCTTGGTATTGTGTCGTAGTAACCCTTAAGTATCCAGATACTAAATGGTAAGCCTGATATGGAGTATGCAACTACTAAACCAATATATGAATTTACCCAGTGAAGTCGTATAAGGATTATGAACACTGGTAATAACAGCATTCCTGCTGGTATCATTTGTGTACCAAGTATAGAGATTAGACCAATCTTTTTACCTGGAAAACTAAATCTTGAAAAAGCATAACCAGCTGCTGAAGCTATAATGACCCCAACAAGAGAAGTAGTTACTGTAATAATTAGAGAGTTCCATATCCAGAGCATAAAATGTGTCTCTGTTAATACTTTAATGTATGAAATAAAAGATGCATCTGCAGGTATTATTGCCATATTAGTAGAAAAAAGCCTGTTTCCAGGTCTAAGGCTTACAGCAACGATTCTTAGTAAAGGATAAACACTTATTATGCAATAGATGATAAGAAAAATATGTATACAGGTATAAAAGAAAAACTTTCTTACTTTGTAAAGCTCCAAGATTTCTCCTCCCTAATAAACGGCTTCTGATCCCTTTGTTAATTTCATCCAGATGTATGTACTCAAAAGAAGCACTATAAATATCATTACAGCAAACGCTGCTGAGAATGAGTATCTACTATATGTGAAAGCAGCTTTATATAATGCTGTTACCAATATATCTGCTTTTTCTGTTCCACCAGCCTGTCCGGTCATAAGATAAATTACATTGATGCTGTTGAACGTCCACAAAGTACCAATAGTTATAGCTGGAGCAAGAACAGGCCTCAGCATTGGTAATGTTATTCTATAGAGCTTTTGAAAACCAGAAGCACCGTCTATTGCAGCCGCATCATAATAGCTCTGAGGTATAGACTGCAATCCGCCAAGTATAATAACAGTCATAAAAGGTATACCAAGCCATACATTTGTTATTATACACATCAGCAACGGATAATCTGACATCCAGTTTACAGGACCAACTCCTATCGACGCAAGAAAAGGAAATGTTCCTGCAATTATCTCCAGTAAATGATTAATATATCCATGTTGAACATGAAATTCACCCTTCCATGCAAGTACTGCTACTACCTGAGGCATAGCCCATGGAATGATAATTATAGTTCTGTATATTGATTTAAACTTTACCCTATTTAGGCACAATGCGATAACGAGACCACCAAGGACGTGGAAAAACACATTTACGAATGTCCAGATAAGTGTCCTAATAAAAAGAGTCCAGAAAGTAGCCTCTGTAAGAGGAGAGTGGTAGAAGACATTTAAGTAATTTTTGAACCAGACAAAATCCAAATGACCAGTGCTAAGCCAACCTTTTAGAGTATATAAATTCAAATTAAAAAAGCTAAGGTAGATCTCAAAAGATACAGGATACAGTATTAGCATAACCAGACCAAGGTATGAAGGTAGAACCAAAAGTATTGGAAATATATGTTTCCCTTTTAATATCTTTG
>JBAXWW010000047.1:0-10066 GCA_037128215.1 bacterium
GTTTATCAATTTTGTTTTTAGATTCCATGGAGCAGCAAAGAATTTTCCGGAACTAAAAACAGGAGCAACGTCTGTGTTATGGATATTACCAGCAAAGACCTCAAGGTCATTAATAACCTTTTGATCTGCCGTAAACAAGCCTACGTCAGTATAAATACCAGCAGTAAATTCATGCAGGTTACCTGTGGGAATATAGGCATACTTTCTTCCATCAAATCTACTAAAAATTATCATTTTTGCATGAACTTTCATACCGCCAGCCTGATAAACAATTTTCACCCTATCTTTTGCATTATATTTTTCGCTGGCTGCTACCAAACGTCTCATTATCTCAAAATTACTAAATTCGTTTCCTCTAGCCCTTGGTTCAATTATTGCTTCTATTATTTTTCCATTCTTTATGGCATTTTCTAAAGCACTAACTATTTCTGCTTCGTCTCCGTCTGCAGTTCTATAAAGTGTAATAAATATTTTTTTAACATTTGGGTCCTTAGCTCCAAATTTAACCATATCAACAACAGCTTCAAAGGAATCATAAGGATACATCAAAAGCTGGTCACCTTTTTCCTCTAAAAGAGGTAGAACATCTCCGTTAGTTAGGTGAAGAGGATGAACACTCTGTGGAACCCATTTTTCACATCTCAATTCTTTTGGAGCAATATTATTAATTTTTAAGTTTTTTAATCCAACAACGTCATTATTCTCAACAGAGATAACTAGAGAATTAATTCCAGCTACTCTTGTAATATCATTTATTAATTCCTTTGATGCCTTTATCCTAATATTATTTATTTTATTATTTTTCTGCGCATCTATAGCTTGTTTAACATCATCTACAGATGTTCCTTCTAATTTAAAAGTGTCAGAGCGCGTAGCAACAAATAAACCGCCATCTTTAACAGAATAACCTAGTTCCTTAAGGAGCTGTTTTCCAACATAATTGTTATAAACGCTTTCAGTAAGCACGTATTGTTTAGCACCAACTCTTATTGTTCCGCCTAGTTCATTAGGTATTGTTAATGCAATCAATTCATCTTTTGTAGTCTTAGCTATGTAATAAGGCTGTCCTGACTCTAATTCGCTGCTTCTAAGTTTTTTTAGTCCCTTTTCCATCTCAATTACTTTTGGATTAATTTTTCTTATTTTTTCATTGATAATGCTTTTCATTTCAGCAGTAAGATCTTTTGCATCTATTACAGAAACACCACTAGCATTAATCTGTGAAATAAGATCATTAAAATATCTGTTAACTTCCCCCGTCATTCTTAAGACTGCAGGTATTGTCGAAGCATCGTTTTGTGTAACACTCTGACCAAGAAAATGGATCAGATATTCGTCATATAAAGATGCTATAATTGGAGAAGCATCTGATTTTAAGTGTGCAGGTAATTCTTCAATAACTCTTTCTACTAATTTTATAGCCTCTATGTGCTTTTGTTTAGTAACAACGTCAGTATTATCTGTAGTAGTTCCTTGTGCAAAAGCTACGCTGACAGAAAAAGCTATTGCTAGGAGCATCATTAGTATGTGTTTTAATCTTCTATCCATGCCCTAAGTTATATAATAGCCATGTATAGGAATAGTTAAGGGCATGTGAACTACTTGTGAAATATCATCAAAGATGACCTTGGTTTTACATGTCAAATTACTAATAGTTGACACTTAAAACAATTGCGATGCGGTATTCAAATATAGTATACATGCGGTTCTATGAGACATTTCATTTATTTAACACTTATGCTTTGTTCACTTAATGCTTTTTCGCAAGCGGAGATCCCTACACAACAAGAACTGTGTGGTGTTTCGAGTAATGAGAATAAAGTCATCTACAATTATGAGCACCATTTTGGTAAATTTTATGATCAAGCTAATACAGGAAGTTGTTACGCTTTATCTGTTGCAGCTCTTTTGGAAGAGGATAATTATCTTAGATATATCGGCAAGGTACCATCCTCATTTTTTGAAAATAATATATCTGCCATAGATATTCAACGCTGTGACATGAAAACTGGACACGGACTAGGTTATGTCGGCAACAATGACTACGCTTTTTTTGCAATGGAATGTGCTTTGTACGATAGTGGTGCATGTTTTGATACTTATGCTGTTTTTAATACAGCATCCAAGTGGAGCCTGACGACACAAAAGGGAAGATTTGAAGATTTCATGACTGCATATGATGAATGGACAACTTTTAACACTCAGGGCAATAGAACAGAAGCCGAAAGAACAAATTTTATTTATGAGAAAACAAAATATTTTTGGAAATACCTACCTAATGATGAGAAAGCACCTTATACAGGTCAAGCCTATAGCCTTGCACATTTTATGAGAGCATTCTATGATGCTAAGAATAGGGTAGATTTTCTTAACTTGATGCTTACAACTGATAAGTGCAAAAAAAATAGAAATCTTTTTTCTAATAGAGAGTTCTTCTCTACTAATTATTATAAAAAGAATAACAGTTCATCACTGCTCTATAAAAAAGAAAAAATAGACATAATAAAAGAGGCTTTCACCAAAAAAAGAAGCTCTATTGTAATTCTTTTTGGGAATTCACTGACTCATGCAGCTATCGTTACGGGTATGAGGATGCAAGATGGTCTATGCCAATTACGTTTGAGAAGTTCCTTGGAGACATGGGGAAAAAACTTGACCTCGAATGGATGGTTTAATGATTGGTATAATGCTGATTCTTTATTGGAAAGTACACTGGCTATAAAAAACCTTAAAGAAGTAAGTTCTCAGGACTATGAAGCAAGCAAAAAAATATTCCTTCAAAAAGACATTGCTAATATTTATAAGCAAGAAAATCTCTATAATGATGCATCAAAATGGTAAAAGAAACTTTCATAGTTAACAAACAATTCACTCTGAAGTCATAGAACCGACTACTAGCTGTACTATACGTTATCCTGTAGAAACAGTTAAAAAGGAGGATTCTTCATGAAATCAAAACTACAAAAATGTTTCAAGATTTTAACCGTTGGTGTTTTATTTGTTCTTAGCGCTCAATTGTTAGCTCAAGAGGTAGATAACAAGGACAGAGACATGGGACTTTTAGTACAGATCAAGAGAACTGGGACAAATTTTTATGTTAACAGCGGCAATAAAAAGTATGAATTAGGAGATTACGCAGGTGCAATAAGTGCTTATACTAAAGCAATTGAGATGGAACCTAATTCTAAAGAAGCTTATTTTAACCGTGCTAATGCAAAAAATAGAAACAACCCTTTTGGTGGTGCTAATTTTAATTATCAAGCATGGGAATTAAAAGTATTAGAAGCAGCTAAGGATTATACTAAAGCTATAGAACTAGATCCTAGTTTTGCGGATGCTTATAACAACCGTAGTTTAATGTACATACAGGTATGTAGTGCAAGTGAAGAGCTGAAACAGAGTGCAGAAGATGATATTAATCGTGCTATACAAATAAATCCAAATTTTGCGATTGCTTATTATAATCGTGGATATCTAGGTTTCCTGTATTGTAAAAAGATCGACCCAAGAAAAGAATATGCAACAGCTCTACAGCTAGATCCTTCAATAGCAAAGTTTCATGATTATATTGCACAAATGGAAAGTAACGACTAGATCAACACTATTTTTTCTTCATGGAAGAGCCGAGGTCGCTGCCTGCTATTTACCAGTCAGGCAGCTGGACAAGAATAGCGTGGTTATAAGATCAGTATTAATAGCACTAAAATTCTAAATTATTTAGTAAAACCAACTACGTTATGATTTCCATAGACGTCGTTATAAGCCATACTTAAAATAGTTACATCTGACCATAAAATATTTTGATTCGTTAAAGTGTGTTCAACTATATCACTTGTAACATTTGGAGCATTATATAAACGATTATGACTAGCATCATCTAGCTGTATAATTACACTCTCTATAAGAGCAGTAGCTGTAATACTTGAAGACGGATCGTTTGGCATTCTATATACCCAATTAATCTTGTTGATCGTGCCATTGCTGTTAAGAGTAATAGTCGGTATAGCAACAACTATTCTGGAACTTGCTAAAGATTGATCTGGAATTGTAAAAGTACGAGTAGGATAAGTTCCTGCGCTGTCTAATGTAAGTATATATTCTCCTGGTGCTGGTATCCCAGCAGCTGTACCGATATTGCTGTAGATTGAATACATAAGTTGATTTGAATTAGTTGCCTCATAACATTGTACACTTGTAATACCAGAGCCTACTGGCCCTGTAATTTTAGCACCTCCAGAATCTGTAGTACCCTGTGAACTTAGAGTTACATTGTAGAATTGTATAGCTACTGTACTACCAATAGTAGGGGTTAAACTACCACTAGCAAAAGAACCTGCATTAATAGAGTAAGTAACAAATGGACGATAGAATTTACTCTCTAGAACATCTATTACTCCATTACTGTCTACATCTGGATTTTTTACTAATGACGCAAAAATTCCATTACTCTGAGCTATCGCTGTCTGTTCCGCAGAAGTAAAAGGAAGCTCTGTTCCTAGAGGATTATGTCCAGGAGTTCCAGTTTGTGCGCTAGAAGAAATTGCATTCAGGTCTATCGTAGTAAGACCATCAGCCAATTTTGTTAGAGGAATAGAGTCTATTCCGTTACTAAGAGTGAGATAACCTAGAAAATTATTTGATGCGCCAGCAAATATTAAACCAACAGGAGAACCTGTATTGGTTTTAAGTTCAAAAGACCCATCACTTTTTATATCAGCAACGTTAGAAACTCCGTTACTTGAAAATACAACAATTTTTTTAACTTGATTTATATCTATAGCATCTGAAGTAACAGTACCTCCTGCTAAAGTTCCTTTGATGGTAACTGAGCCACCAACGCCACTGTTACTATTACCGCCACCACCGCCGCATGAAAGAAAGGATAGCATTAAAAAAGTACAATAGAATTTCTTCATAGTTGAAAGCTCCTTGTTAGACCCCTAGTAGAAAGACATCTAGCAGATTAGCCATACCACCTTTCATACTTTGCGTCGCCTCTTTGTTAGTGCAAAATGCCAGCACTAGTATAAGATTTACTCTAATAAACAGGGGGGCTAATGAAAATAAAAATACTTTTATCAGCAGTGGTACTAATGATCTTATCAGCCTGTGGTTCAGGCGGTGTAAGTGTATATGTGTCAGGACAAAATGGTTCAACAGCTGTGTACTGGCAAGATGGGACACAACACAACCTTGACAACAGTGGTATTGCGGCAAGTGCTTCTGGAATAGTGGTAGATTCAGGTAATATTTATGTGTCTGGCACTTGTAGTGATGTGCATAATGAAAAAGCTTGTTATTGGAAGAACGGAACAGTCACTATTCTCAAAAGCAAGGATGCAGATGATTATCGTGAAACATGGGGCCGTGGTATTTCTGTAGCCAACAACAATATTTATGTTGCTGGTTATGTTAATTATAACGGTACTGGCGTGTATGGAAGAGCTGCCTACTGGATAGATAATACAGCCTCTTGTACCGAGATCAGCGACGCTACTGCTCCAGCTGATGCTAAATCTATATTTGTATCTAACGGACATATATATGTTGGTGGAATGGAAAATCATAATGGATATACAGGTTATGAAGAAGCTGTATACTGGGATAATGACAGTCGTGTTCTTGTAGCCAGTAATGGATACATACAGGCAATCTCTGCTTCTGGTTCTCAGATTTATACTGCTGGATATGAAACAGATGTAGATCACAATATCGCCATTTATTACATTGGTACGCAAAAGCAGACACTGGACCTTCCTGCTGATTCTACATCATCAAGTGCTAGTGGTATTTACGT
The DNA here is from genome assembly GCA_037128215.1 of bacterium. Classification (GTDB taxonomy): domain Bacteria; phylum Bdellovibrionota; class JAFGOL01; order JAFGOL01; family JAFGOL01; genus JAPLFT01. The sequence continues at coordinate 5,798 of JBAXWW010000047.1, forward strand.
CTCTGGTACAGACGTTTATGTTTCTGGTCAATATTATGCTTCTAATGGATGGGTTCCTTGTTATTGGAAGAACGGAGTAAGAGTTGACCTTGCTATTTCATCCACTACAGATGGCGATTATCCATACACAAGCGGTATCTTTGTTAAAAACGGTGACGTATATGTTTCTGGTGGTTATATGTCAGTTACTAGTAGAAAAAAAATCGCTTGTTATTGGAAGAATGGAGTAAAGACTGACCTTACTTTTGTTGTTGAAAAAGAGAATGCAACAAGTACCGGCATATTTGTAGAATAATAAGTCTTATACTATTAAAAGGGAGGCTAAAATGTCGAGTTCGAATGAGGTAAAAATTAATCCTGGTATGCAAAAGTACATAGACAAGAACAATGCTTATTTAAAAGGTCGTAGCGACTATATAAGAGAAACTGTTAAGAAGTGGAAGTTTGACACGATAGCAGTACATGGGCTTTATTCCGTTCAGGACGCAATAGATGATTATCAGGGTTCAATAATAGAACCAATGTTCATGAGTACATCACAGGCCTTTAGAGATTCAGATGAAATGGAAGCTGCATTATCTTACTTGATCCCATCATGGACTTATTCAAGGATAGCAAATCCTTCTACATATTATTATGAGTGGACAATCGCACTTTTGGAATGTTACGGCTTCAGCGGAGAGACTTCTTGCTGTTCAACATCTTCTGGTATGTCTGCAATCATGGCAGCTGTACAGCCATTTTTAGTTAACAGAGTTAAATCAAAACAAGAACCAAAAAACTTTGTAGCTACTAGCCAATGTTATGGTGGAACATTCCAGCAATTTAGTGTTCGTCTAATGGAAGAACGCGGTATTGAATGTCGTTGGGTAAAAAATCCAAGAGACATAGAAGAATGGGCAGAAAAAATAGATGAGAACACCCGTTTTCTATACGGAGAACTTCCTAGTAATCCAGGCTTAGGTTTTTTTGATATAAAGCAAGTAGCTGACCTTGCACATAGTCACAATATTCCACTTATCTGCGATAGCACAATAGCAACTCCTGCCCTACTACGTCCAATAGAACACGGAGCAGACATAGTTATTCAATCAGTTTCTAAAACGATGACTAGTAGTGGTTTTGGAATTTGCGGTGCAGTAATAGCACGTCAAAACCTTACTTCGAACATAGATAACGATGCCATGAAAAAAGATTTTGCTACTTATATAAAATATCTACCTAACCGTGATTACGGCCCAAATCTACATCCTATGCAGGCTATAATGACGCTAAATGATCTTCGTACTCTAAGGTCCAAAGTAGATATGTTAAGCAAAAACACAATGAAGGTAGCAGAATATCTGAGCACACATAAGAAGATAGAAAGTGTACAGTATCTTGGTCTACAAAATCATCCGTTGCATAATGTTGCTAGTAAATATATGTGGCTGGTTGATTCTGAACACGACACTGAATATAAAAAACCTGTAAACCGCTACGGACACTTGATGTCTTTTTGCGTAAAAGACGGAGTTGTACCAACTAGAAAATTCTTTGATGCGTTGACAAGAATATATCGTGCTACGGATCTAGGGCGTATCAAGAGTGTTGCAACAATACCTGCAATATCTACACATCAGCAACAAGGTGCCGCCGGTAGAGCACTTGCTAACATTCCAGAAAATTTGGTAAGACTTTGCGTGGGCGCAGAACATCCAGACGATATTATTGCTGATCTTGAGCAGGCGCTAAAAAAGATCTAAAGAAATCTTTTTGGGTCATTTCTTTTAAAGAGCCAGCTTTAACGCTTGTCTCATCAAATACTTTTACGCCATCTGGCTTTATTTTACTTCCCCAGAAAAGAACTGGCACAGCATCTTTTACGTGTATCCTCAATTCAACTGGAGTTGGATGATCTGGAAGCAGTGCAATTTGAACGTCGATATTTCTGTCTGCAATACCTTTTAGTATTGGAGCAAGAAGTCTGTTATTAATATCTTCTATTACTTTTATCTTTAGATCAATATCTCCGTCGTGACCTGCTTCATCTGCAGCTTCAACATGCAGATAAACATAGTCATATTTTTCAAGGGCATCAACTGTGGCTTGTGCTTTTCCCTCGTAGTTAGTTTTATAATTTCCAGTTGCGCCCTCTACAGGAATAACATCCATACCTGCATAGATACCAAGACCTTTGATCAGATCAACGGCGGTAATAACCGCACCATTAAGGCCAGTGAGTTCTTTTATAGTTTTCATTTTAGGCTTGTGCCCCTGAGCCCATGGCCAAATAAGGTTTGGATATCTAATGCCCGTCTTTGCTTTCTCAATATTTGAAGGAAGTTTAGCAAGAACATCTTTTGATCTAAGAATCAAATTATTCAATATTTCAGCTGTAGTTTTCCCTTCATTTCCTTCTCCCTGGATAAGAAGGTCTTTATATTTTTCTCCAATATGGTCATGAGGCGGATAACATTTTAATTTATCGCTGCCATTTCCAAGAACTAGCAGGTGTCTGTAGTGGAAGCCCTCGTGAAATTTTATACTGTCCGTACCAAGTTCTTTATTAAGAAGTTTTATTATCTCTCTGGCTTCTTCGTGTTCTATATCGCCGCAGGAATGACTTTCTATTTTATCGCCCTTAACATAAATAAAATTACAGCGCATGGCCAGATCTGTTTCATTAAGTTTTACACCCAGACTTGCAGCTTCAAGCACCCCTCGCTGGCAATAATATTCTCTTGGGTCATAACCTATAATGGAAAGATTCGCTACTTCTGAACCAGGAGGCAAATCATCTGGAACAGTTTTAAAAGTACCAGTAGCACCCTCTAATGCCAATTTATCCATCAAAGATTTTTTTGCCACCATTAACGGTGTTTTGTTACCTAGTTTTTTTATAGGGTAATCAGACATACCGTCGCAGAGTATAATAAGACGTTTCATATTCCTCCCAATCAAAAATTGTCTTTAAGCAATTTATATAGAGAAGAATAATCTGCATCTATCGTCTGATATTCTTCTTTGAGTTTATCAAGTCCGGCAAGACTCTTTGGGACTTCTGGATTGATGTTTAATATCTTGTTAATTTCTTCTGGGAATTTTGCAGGATCTGCAGTCTCAAAACTTACACAAACTTTTTCGCCAGTAGGGTTTTCTTTCAAATATTTCTCTAATCCATACCAAGAAACAGCGCCGTGTGGCTCTAATAAAACTTTATATTTCTCATAAGTACTTTGAATTGTCTTCCTGGTTAAAATATCATCTACAGAAATTGTATAGATAAGTTCTCTCATCGCTTCAAGATTAGGAGCCTTGCTTATGTTCCCTTTCTCGTCCATCTTACCGCCAAAGACATCAATAAGTCTGGCAAAATTTGATGGATGGCCAACGTTCATAGCATTAGAAATACACTCTAGGGAAGGTTCTATTTTTTCATACACGCCATTATTAAAGAACTTTGGAACTTCATTGTTGGCATTGGTTGCAATAATAATTCTTTCAATAGGTAATCCCATTTTCCAGGCAAGTACCCCACCCATCATGTCGCCAAAGTTACCAGAAGGAACGGAAAAAATAATTTTATCGTCTATATTTTTTGTAAGTTGAGCATGAGCCCAAAAATAATAAACAGACTGAGGGATCAACCTAGCTATATTAATTGAATTCGCAGAAGTTAGATTAAGACCGTTTAGTTCTTTATCTGCAAAAGCTTCTTTAACCATAGCCTGAGCATGATCAAATTTACCTCGTATTGCTACAGCCTTTACATTACCGCCCAAGGTTGTCATCTGCTTACGCTGATTAATTGAAACTTCATTTTCAGGAAAAAGTATTACTACCTCTATATTTTTAATGTTGTGGAAGGCATGAGCTATTGCAGAACCAGTATCGCCAGATGTTGCAGTAAGAACGATAAGCTTTTCGCCTTTCTTGACTGCAAGCTGCATAAGTCTTGACATGATCTGTGCGGCAAAATCTTTAAAAGAGGCTGTTGGACCAGTGTCTAGACGCATAACAAATTCATTAGCAGCTACTTTTTCTAGTCTTGGATAAAAGGTATATGCACTTTTACACATCTCTAAGACATCTTTTTCTGACATCTCTTGAAGATATTTTTGAAGAACTAGAGCAGCAACTTCAAAATACTTCATGTCTCTCATACGTAAAAGATCTTCTCTTGTTACTTTTGGGAACTTATCAGGCATGTAAAGTCCCTTATCAGGAGCCTGACCTGCAAGTATGGCAGAAAAAAAATCCACGCTGGGAGCTTTTTGGTTGGTACTG
>JBAXWW010000048.1:0-9979 GCA_037128215.1 bacterium
GGACCTGTACCACCATCAGGAGCTGCAACAGGTGTATCTTCCCATCCTGCTCCAGTATCTGATGTTTTTGAAACTTCTGTAGTCTTCGCATCAGTCTTAGCACTAGAACTACTGGACGCTATATCGAACTCAACCTTAAGAGACAAACCAAAATACAAGCCAGAAAGATTAACTGACAACGGAATCGAAGGTGAATCTTTTACTCCCTTAGCATCTATATAATCTATTACGGTACCATTAGCGTCAGTCAGAGAGTTCGACTTTAGGTATTTATAGGCTAAATCAAAGGATATACCCATATAGTCGGTAAAATAATATGCGCTTGATGTGCCTAACAAAAAGCCAAAACCCTTACCAGTACCACTTATTGATTTTGCATGCTGAGTAAGTCCAGCAGTATCAGTAGAACCTATTGTTGAATATGTTTTATCCTCGAAATAACTAACCTTAGTTGCATATAATATACCCAAACCTAGATCAAAGTTAAATTTTCCGCCATTATAAACGGTGTAATAAAAGGCTGGACCAAATGCCAGTCCACTAAAGCCACCACTAAATTCATAATATTTCCCAGTTTTTATGCTTTCAGAATCAAAGTAAAAACTAAAAGCTGTAGCACCCTCTTCTGAAAAGATTGTCTTTGCTGTAGTATAATCAATTATAAGTCCTACATTATAGCGGTGTTTAAATCTATACCCCATAAAGGCACCAAAACTTCTACCCCAACTTATCTTTGAGGCACCAGTTATATCGTTGCCTATATCTAAAATTTTATAATTAATATCACTTGGCCCACCAAGGCTCAACGCCCCCATACTAAAATAAGGATCTACAAATACTGATGAAGATGATCCTCTAGCAAAAACACTTGAACTTAATCCAATTGTCAAAAATGCTAAAATTATTGTTTTATTCATCTATCAACTCCAGCTTAGTATTATACCTAATGAAAATTTTAACCCTGAAACGTTCATTGTCAAGTTAGACCCATCAGAAAAGACAACATAATCACCCCGATTGTGTCTACCATCTAAAGTATTATAACTAAAATTGGATGTATTGGCGTATCTAGCACTAAGAGTCGTAATAAATCCTATATTCTTTGTAGCCAAGTATATACAGTCAAAAGCTGGGGAAAAATACCATGCTATCGCCTCTGAACTATAGGATGAACTTAAAGCACTAACGCTGGGTTGTGTATTCATAGAGAAGTTTGTAAGCATAATACCTGTTGATACTCTTGACCAAAGGCTCCATTTCTCTTTACCTACTAGCATGTAGCTGTATCTGACACCTATAGGAAAGGCAGAATAGCTTAGATTTTCTGTAATGTTATATGTGCTCGAATAAGAGTTGCTGTTAGCAAATTCATAACCAAATTCAATCCCTATTTTTGCTCTATTAAAACCAAGAGAAAAACTTCCCAATAAGCTCATAGGAAATTTTATCCTGCCAAAAGAGGTACCATAACCTGCATCCAACCCCTCTGTTATTTTGTTAAGACCGGATGAATTGATAAAGTTAAAACAAAAACTAAGATCAGTAGATATAGATGGAGAAGAACAAAGTTTATTAGATAAGAGGAATAGGACCAATGATAAAAATATTTTTCTAATCAAGTTTCATCCTATTCTTAAAGTAATCGACTGTATCAGAGATACCAGTTTTTATATCTACCATAGGACTCCACCCTATAAACTTTATAGCTTTAGATATATCTGGCTTACGTTTTTTGGGGTCATCAGGAAGAGCTGGAAGATATTTTATAGAGCTTTTGCTAGATACTATGGAAAGAATAATTTGCGCAAACTCTAAGATAGTCCTTTCTTCAGGGTTCCCAATATTAACAGGAGTATCTACTTCACTGTTCATAAGACGTATTAGCCCATTAACCAGATCAGAGACATAACAGAAAGATCTTGTCTGTCTGCCATCACCATAAACGGTAAGAGCCTCACCCTTTAAAGCTTGAGCAATAAAATTTGGAACAACTCTTCCATCAGCAAGTCTCATCCTTGGACCATAAGTATTAAATATCCTGACTATTCTAATCGGTAAATTGTGTTTTCTTTTGTATGCAAAAGTAATGGCTTCCATAAAACGTTTTGCTTCATCATAACAGCTTCTAACACCTATTGGATTTACATTACCCCAATAATCTTCTCTCTGAGGGTGTTCAAGAGGATCGCCATATATTTCACTGGTAGAAGCAACCAATATTCTGGCTTTTTGCTCCAGGGCTAGATCTAAAAGGTTTTTAGCTCCTATAGATCCAACCATTAACGTCTCTATTGGATATTCAACATAATCAACCGGGCTAGCTGGGCTAGCCATATTGTATATCTGATCTATTTTTACTTTTTTAAATTTATCTAAAAAATCTTTTGAACAAATATCCATTTGTACAAATTCAAAAGAGTTGTTGTTAGCAAGATGAGCTATATTATCTTTAGAGCCTGTTATAAGGTTATCAACACAGATGACCTTGTTCTCCTTAATAAGTTCATCACAAAGATGAGAGCCGACAAAACCTGCTCCACCAGAGATTAAAATAGTTTTCACTGGTTTTAATTCCTCCCTACACCATAGTAATCATAACCAGCAGAACGAATATTTTCAGGATGCCAAATATTTCTTCCATCAAAAATAACTTTGCCTTTGAAATGTTCTTTCAAACTATCACCATCAAAACTTCTATATTCATTCCATTCTGTTAAAAGTAATAAAGCATCTGCTCCATTAACAGCCTCAAGATAATCTTCAAAATATTGAACTTCACCGTTGATCATTTTCTTTGCATTATCTATTGCGACAGGATCGCTTGCTTTAATTACAGCACCTTTTTTTATAAGTTCCTCTATTATATATACTGAAGGAGCTTCTCTCATATCATCTGTTTGAGGTTTAAATGCAAGTCCCCATACGGCTATAGTTTTTGATTTTATCTCTCCACCAAAATAATCTATTACTTTTTGCAAGAATCTTTTTCTTTGTAATGCATTTACTTTCTCTGCGGATCTAACGATAGGTAATTCCAAGCCATAATCAGATGCTGTACTTATTAATGCTTGAACATCCTTTGGAAAACAAGAACCACCATAACCAACTCCTGAATACAAGAAAGAACGACCTATTCTTTGATCTGTCGACATTGCAGTTCGAACAGAATTTATATCAGCACCTGTCTTTTCACAAAGTGCGGCCATATCGTTCATAAAGGATATCTTGGTCGCAAGGAAACAGTTACAGGCATATTTTGTAAGTTCCGCTGATCTTATATCCATGGTGTGAATAGGATTGCCGTTCCTTACAAAAGGCTCATAAAGTTCATGAAGGATTTTTGCTGCCTTTTCTGACTCTACCCCAACAACAACTCTATCAGGATAAAGAAAATCTTGTACAGCCACTCCCTCTTTTAAGAACTCTGGATTTGAGGCAACATCAAAGTTTACACCTGCAGGGACATTGGATGAGAGTATCTCCTTTATTTTATGTATGGTCCCAACTGGAGCAGTACATTTATTTACGACAAGAGTATAAGAATTCATATGTGTTGCTATGCTCTTAACTGCAGTAAAAAGATAAGAAAGATCTGCTGAACCATTTTTATCAGTAGGTGTTCCTACAGCAAGAAAGACGGCATCAGCATCTGCTATTTTATCTTTTATATTATTTGTGAATTCTATTCTTGCGGACTTTATGTTCTTTTTAAGCAATGTTTCTAGACCAGGCTCATAAATAACAGGGTCACCATCTTTTAGTCTGTTAATTTTTTCTTTATCTATATCTACACAGCAGACATGATTACCTGTTTCAGCAAAACAAACACCTGCAACAAGTCCAACATAACCTGTACCTATTACTACTATCCTCATTTATTCTAGCCCCCTTAAAATCATAAAAAACATATTTTAATTAACAGCAAAAGTCTATTATATTATAGCCATAGCGTCACCATAAGACAGAAGACGATATTCATTGTTTACCGCCTCACCATATGCTTTTACTATATTGTCTACTCCTGCAAAAGCGGACACAAGCTGTATAAGGGTAGTATCTGGATGATGAAAATTAGTTATAACAGAGTCGACTACTTTAAATTCATATCCTGGCCTTATAAATAATGAGGTAGCACCATTTGGTTTAGAGAGTTTAAGATCTTTATCAAAAGCACTTTCTAAGGTCCTAATTACAGTAGTCCCAACAGCCCAAATCTTTGAAGATCTGACCTTGCACTCACGTATCATTTCTGCAAGCCCATGCGGTATTGAATAATATTCCTCGTGCATAATATGTTTATCAAGGTCCCTTATCATACTAAAAGTACCATATCCGACGTGAAGAGTTACAAAGCCTACCTTAACTCCCTTATCACTTATCTTCTTCATCAATAGATCCGTAAAATGCAATGCTGCTGTTGGTGCAGCAACTGAACCATGCTCAGAAGCAAAAACTGTCTGGTAATATTTTGCATCATCAGTATTTGGCATTCTTTTTATATATGGAGGTAAAGGAAGTTTCCCAAATTCTTCCATCATTTTGGATATATCTACTTTATCCTCGAAATGTACAATAAAAGTGCCATCTTCATTATGTAAATTTACTTGAGCGCTTAGATCAGATCCAGCAATATTTATTAACGTTCCTGACTGTATGTTTTTACCTTTTATAAGGCTGTGCCACATATTATTAGAACCATCAACTGGTCGTAGCAGGAAAAGTTCTACCTTCCCTCCAGTTAATTTGACCCCATCAAATCTAGCCTTAACAACTTTTGAATTATTAAAAATGATAAGATCGCCTGGATTTAATAAAGAGCACACATCCTCAAATATCATATGAGTTAAAGAACCTTGTTTTCTATCTAAACAAAGCAACCTACATTTATCTCTTTCCAATAAAGGATTTTGAGCAATAAGTCTGTCTGGTATAGTTATGTCAGATGTTTTCACTTAAAGCGCTTCTCCGTCTATTAAAAAGTACCTATCGCAAGATGTAATCGACCAACCCTATCAGGAGGTATTCTTTTTGTTAAGCTGTAAATATAACCATACTGGAGACTAATAGAACCAACTGGTAGTTTTATACTAAGACCAGCACCAACAGAACTAAATGGTCCCTGAACACTTGGATCCTCTGAATATATTGTACCTATGTCGTGAAAAACACTACCTACAAATCTCCAAAAAAGATTTCTTCTTAGTTCAGCAGAGAAAGTATAATAATATTGGAACGGTAGTTGTGGCGTAGTATCGTTTATTATTTTCTCTCTATAACCCCTTATACTATCAACACCACCAAGAGAAAACCTATCATCCTGCAAAATTGACTCTCCGCTAAGTCCTTTAATATACCCAGCTTCAAGTCCTGTTACAAATACCCAGTCTTTTACAGGAGTAAAATAGGCCTTTGTCTTTTGCACTGCCTTTAAATAATTTACGACCACAGCACTTTTTAGAGAATGTCCCCATTCTCCATAAACTAAAAAGTTTATTCCCCTAGTAGGATTAAAAACTGAGTCTCTACTGTCGTACCTATAAGACTGTTGTATAGAATATTTCCAATAGATTGATTCATCGGCAAAGACCTTTGCTGCAAATATATTTATTCTTTCAAAAGCATTTCTCAAAGCAACATAATGGCTACCCATTTGTTTCTCTAGGTAAAAAGATATATCTAGTTTTTTTCTACCATAATCAGGCAAATCCTCTTTTTTAAAGCCAACATTTACCCTAAAATCAAAAGGAATATTTAAAAAATACGGTTCGTAATAACCACCGTTTATCTCGTACTCTATAAATCTATACTGTGAACCAAGCCTTCTTGATACAACTCCATTAGTATAAATTCTTCTATTCCATCCGCCCAGATTATAATAATTTAATCCTGTAGCAAGTCTTACACCTGTATCTGTTCTATATCCAAAACCTACTTCGTAGACTCCAGCTTTTTTCTCTTCTACCTTAACCAAAATATCTCTATAACCTGACCCAACAACACTTGTAGGAAGCAAAAGAACAGAAACAGACCCAAAGATACTCAAGCTAGATATAGCATTCTCTGAAGACTGTATTAGGTCAAGATTGATCTTTTCTCCTTCTTTTAATCTCATCTCTCTAGATACAACCCTGTCTTTGGTTGAGACAAGTCCACTCATAAATATCTTGCCTACTTTATATGTACTGCCCTCAATAATATTAATAAATACATCAACAAACCTATAATCATCACTGTAAGAAAAGAGATTGTCCTGATCTATTGACATATCCACGTAGCCCTGTTCCCTGTATGTCTGTATAAGATCTTTTATACCACTGCTCAGCCTTGATATTTTTATCATTTCACCTTTTTCAAGGCCCAGAATATTTAGAATTTTTTCTGAACTAATAATAGTGTTTCCTTTAACATCTAAGCCCCTTATAGTCGTAGCTTGATCAGAATCTATCTCATAATTAACATCTATAATATTTTTTTTACGTTCAATAAAATTAACCTTAACCACTCTTGTTCTTAGAAAACTTTCTTCATTAAAAAATCTCTCAATTAGATCTTTCAAGTTTTCAAGATCGTTTTTAATAAAATATCTATTAGAAAACAAATCCGGCTCATTATCCTCTAAGTAACTTTTTAGTTGTCTTTTATATTTTGAATCAGACATTATAAAATTCAAGTTACCAAAGAATTTTTGAGTACCTTCGTTTATTACAAAGACAAGGTCCAACTCACCCTTTTTAAGACCAAGTTCTTCTTTGACTTCTACAGAAACATCAGAAAACCCATAGCTTTTATAAAAATCTTCTACTCTTTTTATAAGTGCAGAATAATATTCTTTGGAGACCACATCAGTTTCTGTTATATCCAATGCTCCTATAAGACTCTTAGGATCTGTAAATGTATTATTCCCTTTGAAAACTATATTAAATTTTGGGCCAGTCCTTAGGCCTATATCTACAGAAACACTAAACGTATCAGGAGAAATTTTTATTTCATTCCTGTAGAAGCTGCTCGCATAATAATTTCTATTATATAAATATGATCTAATTGATCTAATTCGATCATGTATAGAGATCTCATTAAGAACATCTCCCTCTTTTATATTTAATCTTTCATTCAAGTCCTTGCTTGATAAGCTTCCATCAGATTCTATATTTACCTGTTTTATTATTACCGGCTCATTCTCCTCTATCTTTATGGCTACATTAACTTCATTAGCTTCCACAGGCTCTTGAGTTAGAGTTACATTTGTATTTAAAAAGCCTCTACCTTTATAGAGTCTTTTTATTTTTTGTAATATAGAATCACAGGCATCCTCACAATATGTTCCAATCAGTTTGGTACCAACCTCTTCCTGAATGTCAGAAGAGTTTATAATGGTATTACCTTGTATAGCTATCGCTGCTATCTTTTTCTTCTTTGCTATTTTTAGGATTAAAATCCCTTGTTCAGATAAAAACTTCCATTCAAGAGTCTTGCAATCAAGCAAGTCTTCCATTCTTGATATTCTTCCTTGAATTTCTTTTTCTGAATAAGTGACGTCAGCTCTAATACCCAGAACACTTATAAAAACACCAGAAGAATCTGGAGATTCACCTTTCTCGTCAATTATATTTATTTTAGATATATTGGAATAACTCTGAGTAGATGCGCTAAGTTCAAAACTCAAACTTAAAATTAACATCAACGCCAGCATTAGTAGGGTCTTGTGAGACATTTGCATTCTTGACCTCTTCCTGCAATAAAAGTTTAAGTTGTACATTCCTATTAACTTCGTATTGTACATTAACTTGCTGTTTATTAGTAGTATCGCCTAAGGATTTACCATAAATTACCTTTATGTCGTTAGTTAAATACTTCTGCAACTCTATATCTGGCAGTGTAGAGCCCTGTGTAGTAGGGGCTTTAACCCTAAAACCTACGCCTGTTTTCTCTTTTAGAGCATTGGTAACGCCAAGTCCTTCTGTAACTAACTGCCCCCCGGCACCTGTACTCATACCATAGCCACTTTTTTCTGAAAAATCCGTTTGGACATCCCCTGTAGCCATTAAAGCCATAATTTTGTCCTCTGTAAGAGGAGGCATAGAAGTTAGTTTAAACTTTGGTTCCCCTCTATTACTAACCAGATGCAAATAGACTTGATAATCACCTATTTTAGCTTCAGATTCTAGTTGGTAGACAACTGGTTCTTCTGTATCTTCTTTAAATTTAAATCTACCTGCTGTCAGATCGAAGACATTATCCAAGTAAGTTACTTTACCTCTATTCAGATCTATTGAGCCAATAATCTTAGGGTCTATTTCTGTTCCCTTAATATTCAAATCAAAGTTCAAGTCACCATCAAATATATTATTTTTGACAATTAAATAATCTCCACTTTTTACCTTCACATCCAAATTAAATTTATTTTTTTCTTTTTTGCTTAAATAAGAAATCTTTGATTTTTTATTTCGACCTGTGCCTAACATGTTTAGGTTAAAATCCTTTCTATATGAAGCTTCAAAAAGGTAAAACAATCCTGTCAGATCATATGGTAGACCAGCACCAGTAATATTGATATCACCACTCCACTTACCATTAAGTCCCTCTGGATATTGAAAATATAATTTATCAGCATGTAAACCGACTTTGGCAACTGGATAAATAGATTTAAGTTTAATTAAACTGTCTAGATCTAGTCCACCAGTAAATGTAACATTGGCACCACCAATAGAGGCGACTAGTGCCTCTAATTTAGCAAAATTATTATCAACATTAATTTTTCCATTCAGTAAGACACTTCCAAGTTTTTGCTCCGTTGTCATTATCTCTACGTCTTTAGGGATTATAAGTCCTTTTAATTTAGTTCCATAGATCATATCTACATCAAATTTTCCTCTTGCTCCTGTAATACCACCCTTGAATATTTTTAGTAACCCCGTTGTAATACAACCTTTAACTGTAATATCGTTGTTTGGCATCTTATCAAAATTCAATACACATTTATTGTTATCAGAGTCTGTCATGATTGAGAAAGGTTTAATGCCATAAACACCATTAAGGTAGTCGACATATATTGGACTGTTGTTCTTAACAGAAACAAAATTGTTAATAAGAGAGAAAGAATCTATTCTTATTTTGGCTGATTTTATAGCTAGATTTTTATTAAACCTTACTTCTAACTCTCCGTTAATATCTGTTTTGAAGTTCTCTATATCCTTAAGCAGTAGGCTTCCTACTGGATAAAAATTAAACTTCGTAAATTTTGATTTAAAGACATAAACATCCTCACTTTCCTTAAATATTTCTCCTTTGGCCTCTTGTTCAAACATATTAAACTTAAGAGATATCTGCTGCCCTAAAACAAGATCCATATTTACAGGTTTAAGTTTCTGTCCACCCATAACAAGCTCTGAAATATCAAATTTTATATCGCCACTAAGACGTTTTTGAGCCTGTTCAATATTTCCTTTTATGTTAACTCCTCCACTAAGATCAATATTCCTTTTAGATAAAACAGCAAAATCAGAAAGAGAAAGATTTTTGGAATTAACATCCATTTTTAAGTTTCCACTTTTTCTTGTTCCCTTAAAATCAAGCCTCCCTTTTCCCTTGGTCAAATAAAGATCGTTTAAGGCAAGCTCTCCTTTATCCCATACAAAATTAGCAACTAGTTCATCGAACCTTTCTGAGAAAAACTCAACATTCCTAATCTTGAGCTTAGAATCAAGCTTAATTGTCTGCCAGGTTGGATAACCTTCAAACTTAATAACTGCATTAACTAGACCAGATGGAGCTCCTGGTATTCTGTCCTCTTTCTTTAAAAGTTTGTAAATATCCCCACTATATGCATCAGAGACTACTCCATGACCCTTTATAGTTGGGCCTGGGACTTTATCAAAGTCCAGCTCTGTATATCCTGAATAGCTAGAACTTCCCGTTTTACCTTTTATATCTCTGAAAGACAGGATACTTCCGTCGTAGATGACTTTAGCGCTAATTGATC
>JBAXWW010000049.1:0-9914 GCA_037128215.1 bacterium
TCTATACCAGCTTGAAATTCCACTTTATCTTCTATAAAAACATCGGCATGAAGAGTGCTAAGAATATCTAGTGCAGCTCTTTGTTTTGTCGGGTTGTCTTTATATTTAGATATCGTATCAATAAGTTTGCTGTCTCTAATTGCCGGTGAAATCAATTCGTTCAATGCAAGCATCTTGGTGTTGTAAGTTTCGTTAAAAACATCCATAGCCCCACTCGTAGTTATTGCCAGTCCTTTTTCTATGTAGGTATGAGTATATTGTGCAAGAAGGCTTCTTGGACTATCAAAGACCGAGAACAGAACAAATAGTGTTAAAAGTTTTGGCATATATATCCTTATTAGATGCAATTAGCGCGCCAGTCTAAATGCTATATAATCTTAATAAGTTATCCAACTGATACAGATGATTGCACTGTCTGCTTGGAGGACGTCTGTTCAGCATCTAGAATTACATCATATTAAAAGCCACCGAAGGGGCAAGAATAAAGGTGTTACTGGCAATTAGAGAGCATCACCTGACATGCAAAGTTAATTTGGAAGAGGCTAATTAACCATTAATAACAAGCAGAGGAGACTGTTATCATACATAATGTTAATGTTAACTGGTGGTAGGGGGAGCTTGAATCAAAAATTTTTAAAATTTATTGGCATGCTCGGGATTATAATGACGTTATCGTCCTATCAAATGTACCTAATCCAACTGGTCATTTTGCAACTCATACTATTAATCCCATCGGTGGAACTTACTCTGTATATCAAGATGTCACAACAACTAAGATTTTTGAAAACAAATTAGAATAAATTATCTTTTTGTGTTGAAAAAAATGACTTTGCTCTATATATTGTCGCTTGATTTCAATCTGGGAGCCAGCGTGGCGGAATGGTAGACGCAGTGGACTCAAAATCCACCGGTAGCAATATCATCCCGGTTCAAGTCCGGGCGCTGGTACCAAGTCTAATCAAATATCAAAGTTAGCAATTAGGTATAAAAGATATTATGCCTTTTTGTTTTACGATTTTTCTAATAGCTTCTTGGGTCTCTTCTAGTAGATTTATGAATTTTATTCCGACTCCAACGGGGCCCTTTGAAGAGTCTCTTCTTATCCACTCAATTTTGCCTATTCCTATTATGGAATGATCATGGTTCTCAAAAGTTATGTTAAGTTTAACAAACTCACTTAATCTAAAATCTATTTCCGGCATTGGGATAAAAATCCCTCCGGTCCCAAGACTTGCATCATCGATAGATTTTAATTTTATATTAATTTTTTTATCACATGGGTAAAGATCACAGACATTGCACTCACATAATTGAGCCTCTTTAAGAAGGTCCTCTATGGTTTTTGCAAAGACTTTTATATCAATAGGTTTCTCTATAAAGCCAGACGCCCCTCTGTTATATATTTCTTCGGTAGAAATATCAGTGAATGCTGTTAAAAAGACAAGGATAGGTTTGATTGGATCTTTTGCACGTATTGTTTTAAGTAAGTCAATTCCTGTTCCTTCTGGCATTTTTATATCGCTGATAATGATGTCTATGTCTTTGTGTTGTTCAAGAAGTTTTGATGCGTTACTAATAGAATCAGCAACAAGTACACTATATTTTCTTCTCTTCAAAACTTCTTCAAGTAGGAAGAGTATATCGGGTTCATCATCAACTAATAGTACCTTTATGTTTTCTGCCATATTTATTTTCCTATACGTTTCTATGCTCGTTCAAAAGTGGGTTTATTGGAAATTTTATTGTGAAAGAGGTTTGCCCATTAGTGCTTTCAACGTCTATTTTGCCATTATATTCCCTTACGATGCTCTGTACAAGAGACAAACCTAGTCCTGTTCCTTTAGCTATATCCTTGGTTGTAAAATAAGGCTCAAATATTTTAGGCAGATCTTTCTTTGATATACCAACACCGTTGTCTGTTATTTTTAATACTACAAATCTATCATGATCTGATGATTCAAAGTTGACCATAACTTCTATCTTTTTCTCTTCACCAGAAGTCTTTTCATCTACAGCATCTCTTGCGTTTGTTAAAAGATTTTGTAATAGGGATACCATTTTTGTTTTATTAACAAAAATAGGAGGAAGTTTCTCGTCCTGTTTTATTTTTAATCTTATTTTGTGCCCTTCGAATTGTTCTTTGAATTCATCCAAAGAATTTTGTAGCAATATATTCATATTTACAGGTTCATACGTTTCTCCCTCGGCATACCTTGTAAATTCCTTTATGTGTTTTATAGTACCCATCATTCTTTCTGTATGTGTTTTTATCTTTTCCAACGCAGAAGATACTTTTTTACTTTTAATCCCTTCCTCTTCCAATATTTCAGAAAGATTATCTGTATATCCATGCACTATTGTAAGAGGATTGTTCAGCTCATGAGATATGCTAGCACCAAGTGCACCCAATGAGGCTAGCTTTCCAGCCTCTAGTATCTGTACTTCCATAGAGGATATTTTCTTTGTGAGATAGAAAATTGCAAAGGAAAATAGTGTCGAAATAAAACACAAAGAAAGGATTAAATATGATAGGGTTTTTTTTGTGTAGGTCATCATATATCTTTCAAGTGTTACTTCAAGCCTTACTGCAGGTCTATCGTACATGTCTGCTAATATTATAGATTCAGATATTTTGTTATGAGCCAGCCTATTTAACGACCTATCGTGGGTAGAAATATTTACTGTATTTTTTAGTATCTCAAAGTTGAAAGATAACTTGTCTGCATGTTGGCTGTCTAGCAGCAGTGGGTCCATTTGCCTAGCCATCAAAACCATACCTTTTACTGGCCCTGTACCCCTACTTGTTTGTATAGGATGTACAGCAACTATAAATATTTTATCATCGATTATTAAAATTCCCTTTTGTCCTGCTTGGGTCTTTTGTGTTGTTAAGAGTGATTCAACCTCTTCTGTTATATGGGTCATTTGCTTTGTTTTGTTATCGTATTTGAGTCCATAAATAACCTTTCTATTGTTATCAAAAAAAACAATTAAGTATTCTCCTTGTTTAAAAAGAGGAGAACCCATTAGGTTATTATCTATATAATGTTTATTCTTGTTGCTTATAAAACTGTATGTGTCGTCCCAATTTCCCCATTCAGCTACTTTTTCATACAAATGGTAAGACTCCCTTTGTATGTTTTTTTGAGCAAAAGAAACTTCTTTATTTAGTTCATATTTTTCAAAAAAATTTACATTGCTATACATAAAATTTTTGAAGACCAAATAAAATGTTCCGACCATTAGGAAAATCAGCATGAATAGAGAAATCTTTAATTTATTCTTTTTATCCATAGTGTGTTTAATTGTAATCGTGGGTCCCTTCTTTTTCAATGAATAAAGAACGATCGGCCTATTTTAAATATTAAATATTTGATGCATATATGGACATTGTAGGACAGTCTTTGTAGATATCTTTTTACAAAAATGACAATTGTTAGTGTTTGCTTATAGTTATAATGGTTATCTTTTGGCATAGTAAATGCACCATGCTATAATGAATGCTCAGAGGTGCAGGAGGTCTTAATAATGAAGTACAGTTTGTTTTTTATTTCAGCTTTATTTTTACTTCTCTCCTGTGGTCAAAACATATCTTTAGGTACAAATAGCGCAAGTTCAGCTGGCAACAAGGTCTCTACGGTTGTTGATGAACCTGCTGGCAGTAATTGCCTATATGGTGGAAAAAAAGTAGAATTAGGTGAAGACTTAAACAACAACGGTTCTCTAGAATCCAACGAAATAATTTCTTCAATATTTGCTTGTAATCAACAGGGAACTTTTAACTATCTAACGTTAGAACTTAACGAGCCCGCTGGAGCCAACTGTGCTTATGCAGGTACTGTTGTCAAGGGTGGTCTTGATTTAAATAATAATGGTGTTTTAGATCAGGATGAAGTTCAGGATGTTAAGTATGTCTGTAATTCAAAACCCGAATATAAGGTATTGGTTGAAACAGTAGAAGAGCCAGTAGGTGATAATTGTCCTCTAGGTGGTGTTAAGGTTCTTTCAGGTTATGACATGAATGGAGATAGTCTATTAGGTAGTGATGAGATTACAGAATCTTATTTCAAATGTAACACAGAGGCAGATTTTCAAGCTCTTGTTGTAATTTTAAATCTAGATTTTTCTTCCAAAGAGTGTCCTTTGGGAGGCACTAAAGTTATTCAAGGTTTGGATATAAATAAAAATAATATTCTAGATCCAAATGAAATTAAAAATAGTGCGACAGTTCTTAGTTGTCTAAGAGCTGAGGATTTTCTAGAGCTTAGCAGAGTAGAAAGTTTAGCCTTTGGTTCTAATGAATGTGCATTAAGTGGAGAGAAGATTTTTAAGGGGAGAGATACAAATTCTAGCGGTATATTAGAAGACTCAGAAATTTTATCTACAACAGTATCTTGCAAGTCAGGTTCGGACTTTAATAGCCTAGTTGTTATTAACGATCTTTCATTTAACGATCCAAACTGTCACCTTGGTGGTAAAGAAACAACTACAGGCTTAGATTACAATGGTAATGGAGTTCTTGAGGATAATGAAATAATTAAAGAGTCGACTGTTTATAACTGTTATACAGAGTCTGATTATACTCAGCTACTTGTTGAAAGTGTAGAACCTATGGGTGGAAAATGTGGTATATATGGTGGAACAAAAGTAGAAAAAGGTCTCGACTATAATAAAGATGGATTGCTAAATACAGAAGAAATAGATTCTTCTTTGACCAACTATAATTGTTTAAGTGCACAAGATTTTAATACTCTAATTATCGTTACCGATGAGCCCTTTAACTCTCCTAACTGTTCATTAGGTGGCAAAAAAACCGACACAGGTATGGATTTAAATAAAAATGGAATACTTGATGTATATGAAATAGAAAAGGTAGATTTTAGTTGTTACGCTCCCGATCATTTTAATCTTTTAAGTAGGACTACAGAAGAACCAAATGGATCAAATTGTTCTCTTGGTGGCAAAAAAACAGAACAGGGAAGGGATTATAACGGAAATGGTGTTTTAGATAGTGATGAGCTTGATTCAAAGCTGACTCAATATAATTGTTACTCTCCTGTAGATTTCAACCTTTTGGCCAAAACATATGATGAACAAGTCGGTGAAAATTGTCCTCTTGGTGGGACAAGAACAGAAAGAGGCAGGGATACAAATACTAATACAGTTCTAGATCCATCAGAAGTGGATTCGACTCTAACAACCTACGATTGTACACAGTCTTTTTCAAAATCAACAATTACAGTCGCTTCACCAAGTGTCTTTTCAGGTGCTTCTGTATTAGTAAAACTTTCATTAGTTGATGAGTTAGGGCTTCCAGTAAATCGTTCTGGCGTAAGTGTAGTATTTATTTCAAGTGGTGGAACTAGTATTGGAGACTTTGGTACAGTAATAGATAATCTTGATGGTACTTACAGTTCCATCTTTACAGGAATAAAGGTCGGTACGCCAATTGTTGTATCTGCTATAGTTGGAGGAGAAGAGATACTAACAACCAAACCATTAATTACCGTTATTGAGGACATCACTTTGCAAACTGGGTACCTCAAATTTAATGGTAGTAATGGCTATGTGGATGTGCCTGATAAACCTAATTTAAATTTTACAGGAAGCTTTTCAGTAGCTACTTTGGTTAAATGGGAAGTTGATCCATCTACGGGACAACAATGGTCGAATATTATCTGCAAGGGACAAGATACCACTGGATGGAAGATCCAACATAATCAAACTAATACAGCTTTTGAGTTTGCTACAAAGACAACAGGTTCCAGTAATAAATGGGTTTGGAGTACTACGAAGCCACAACAGGGAGTCTGGTATCATGTTATAGGTGTTTATGATCAGACCCAGGGCAAAATGTTTATCTATGTAAATGGTAAATTAGAAAATCAGGCAAGCGTTTCTGGTTCGTTTATGAATACATCAAATTCTATAAACATTGGACGTAACAGTCCTAATATTGGAAGGTATTTTAACGGTTCTATTGACGAAGTAATAATATTGAACAAAGCTGTTTCTGCAGCAGAGGCTCTTGCTCTTTACAATAATGGTATTTCTGCGGTTGATTCTTCTAGTGTTGTTTCTTACTGGAAATTTGACTTAGTCTCTATTTCCTCTGGAGTTACTAAGACAGGAGATATGTTTGGAGGTAATGACGGTACCTTGAAAGGTGGAGTTGAATTTATAAAGAGGTGATAGAGAAAGAAAACAGTAATCTAATATTCAGTTCGAGAAAATAATTTCCGAAAGATATAGGTTATAGGTTTGAGTATGGTGTAATGAATAGGCAACGTATCAAAATTATTTAAACCCTGGCGCTGGTACCAACAAATTTCATAACTTCTAACATCAAATAGTTTGTGTTATAGTTCTAGTTATAACTAGATAATTCTTTTGTAGGAGGGGTTTATGAAACTTATTGGAATAAGGACTACTTTTATTGTTGTAGCGTTTTTATTGGCAAATAGTTGCTTTATTTTAGCTGAGGAAATTCAGCATCCAATGTCTTATATTATTAAGGACAAAAATGTTCTGTCGCTAATGGCAGCCTATCACAAACTGGGGTATGAGTTTTATTCAATACGAGACAAAAGGGTTGCTCTAAGTTTTCCTGGAGCAGACGACAGGTCCTTGACTGGGCACTATATGCTGAATTTTGTAAAGAATGTTAATTATAATCCGGTAGAAAAATGTTGGTTTGATGTTGATTTTTATCCACGTGATAACTATGTAGCTATAGTATCAGAGTTATCTTGTTACTCTGCTAACCAGAAGGACTTTCTACCACAGAGTGGAATGACACAAGTTGATCACAGCTTTGAAGGTGTATCAACTCAAGACATATTTGGATATACTCCAGAATTTAAGGAAGTAATTTCTTCAAGTAAAAAAAGTTCCCTGTTTGTAAACACAAAAACAAAAGAAATTAAAAAAGGAGCCTTTTGGGATAAGAACTTTGCTGCTTCAAACATAAATAATTCTAATGTGTCCAGCGTTGTTGATCTTACTGGCAAATATACTGTTACTTTTGACCAAGATTTTACGAAATATGAAGCTAAAAAACAGTGATATTTTATACTACTAAAAATAATTTTTTGGTAATTTGTAAGTTAGTTTTGTAGCAAAAGAACGGTTCCTCGAATTATTACACTGGTAATGGCCATTTTTTTATTGTTGATATCCGCTAAACTGATGGATATCATATGCTTAATATGAAAAAAATTATTTTCTTGGTTTTATTTGTAAAAATCATTTTTTTTATAGTAATTTACGTAGGTTATAAATCATACCCTTTCCATGTAACGAGCATACAGAAAGATGATATCCGCTTTTATTTAAATCCACAGGATCCACAAGATCAAAAAGTTAATTTTTTATCAACTCTACAAACATGGGATGCTGGGTATTATCGTTTTTTAGCAGAACATGGTTATCAACAGGATCAGGATCAAGTGTCAAATGCGATGTATCCTCTGTTTCCTTTATTAGTTAGATTAGTAAACCCTGTTTTTTTTGGTAATACAGTATTAGCGGGTATAGTTTTATCAAACTTATTTAGCATTATAGCTGTTCTGTTATTATATTTATTGGTCATAAAACTTTTTAGTCCTGATATTGCGTTTAAGACAATCTTACTCTTTTTATCATTTCCAACAGCCTTCTATATGAATCTTATGTATACAGAATCACTCTTCTTGATGCTGGTTTTGGGCTTTTTTTATTACCTATATAATAACAAAATTATTCCAACAGCAGTGTTTGCTCTATTGTTACCATTGTGTAGGCCTCAGGGAATATTAATTGTGGTCCCACTAGTTTTTTTTATTTTATCAAAATATAAATATAAGCTTTTAGATGTACTCAAGAGTAAAGAGAATATCCTCGTTGCAGTTTTCTTTTTAGGCTGGACCGCTTATTTTTGTTTTATGTATATGACCACAGGTCTTTTTTTCTCAGGATTTGATGCTCAAGATTATTTTGTAGCACAGAATAGTCTCTTAAATATCTTTAGAGTAGATCAATGGTTTCTTGATAATTTTATAAACGTAGAACTGAGTCTGCATGGTTTTACTAATAGTATTATTGATAGAACTTTTTTCATTTTTTACTTGGTGTCGCTTTATTTTATTTATCGTAAAACGGACAAGACCTTTTTTGTCTATGCCTTGTTTCTAGGATTGATTCCTGCATTGTCAGATCATTTCACTGCTTATACAAGATATCTCCTGCCTCTTTTCCCTATGTTTATAGTTTTTAGTATAGTCTTAAAAAATAAGGTATTTAATTTGATAGTAGTTTTGTTATTTTCTATTCAGATAATTTTTGCTGTTAGGCATTGTTTGAATTATTGGGTCGCGTAATAATTAAAAAGGCTACACCTGTTAAGATGTAGCCTTTTTTATAGACGATAACTTTTAAAAATTATTTAGTAGCAGTATTATCTAAAACAACACTTTTGGCAATATTTGTGCCGGTATCTATGTCGCATCTAACATTCATTTTAGATTTCATGGATGAAAGCATGATGTGCAAGAAATTTGTTTGTTGTGTTGTAAGTTTACATCTATTTAACTCGCCTTTTGAGCCCTTTATAGTGACTATAGCAGACTGATCTTCCAAAGCTTCTACTTTAGTTACCTTTCCATAAGCTGAATAAACATTGCTATTAACATTATCCGTAACGACTGCAGTCTCAGTAACATCAGAGTCCTTACCAGCATGGCTTGCTTTAACAGCTCCTCTAATGCCGTCTTTAGCTAATAATTGATTACAACTAATAAAAACAAAAAACAGAGACAATAAACAAATTTTTTTTAACATAATTGTTTGCTCCTTTTTATTAAATTTGTAACAGGAGTAATGTATATTCCACGAAAAAGCATAAGACTATACAAATTTGACTAATATACGCTCTTTTCTTGTAAGTTTTTGTTATTTCTGGTAAAGATTAATAGTATAAATACCTTAAAAGTATCAGCGTCGTTTGTAAGTCTTTTTTAGGAGGTCTTTTTAGAGATGAAATTAACCAATGTTTTATCTGTTGCTGGTCTTATTGTTTCTTGTTTTTTCTTTTATTCAACAAGGTACCTAGGTGTTTCTGGTCCTAGTTATCACGCTTCTCTTGTTAACATTATAATATTGAGTTCTTTTTTTGTTTCTTATGTTTTTAGTCTTATAGAGGCAAGAACCACTACTCTTAGGATCGTTGCTCTTTTGGCTACATTTTTGGGTTGTTCTATAACTGCTCTTTTTTCCATTCTTGTACTGCTTGATAAAGCTACTTATCCACAAATAAGAGGAGCTTCTGGCGCCTATATAGAATTTATTCTTCTTCTTGTCCTTATGTATAATTGGGCTAGGCAAAAATAAAAAACTGGATGTTTTACGACGTAATAATCATAGGAAGTGGAATTGCTGCTCTTAACACAGCCAGAAATATAGACTCAACTCTTAATGTTGCTCTAATTACAAAAACAGAAATAGGAAAAGGATCCTCTGTGCTTGCACAGGGTGGTATAGCATCTGTATCTCCAGATAATGAACAAGATTCATTTGAATGCCATATAAAGGATACTTTAAACGTTGGAGGAGGGCTTTGCCACGATGATGTTGTAGAGCTTTGTATAAAAAATGCTCCAGAAGCAATAAAAGATCTTGTTAATATAGGTGTACATTTTTCTCTTAGAGAAATTAATGATAACTATGATCTTACCAAAGAGGGTGGACATTCTCATAGACGAGTCTATCACAGCGGAGATATCACAGGAGAATCAATTGTCTCAAATTTAATTGTTGATGTAAAGAATAGGAACAATATAAAGATTTTTGAAAATAATGTGGCAATAAATCTTATTACTGATGAAGAAGGAACTGTGTTTGGTGTTTATGTTCTAGATAATATAAACAAGTCTGTAAAA
>JBAXWW010000050.1:0-9899 GCA_037128215.1 bacterium
AAGATTAGCTCTTCTTAAAGCTTCAAGTTGAACTTTAAGAGTTTCATTTTGTACAGCAAGCTCTCTTAAAGCTAATGCTCTTTCTCTAGCTTTTCTTTCTGCTACTGTTTCTGTTTTTGTTGTTTTCTTTTTGAAAACTCGAGCAACCTTTTTTGTCTTGGCTACTCTTGCTTTATCGTCACAACTAACTACTTTGTAGTTTGAGTCATAACATTGTACTTTATAGAAGGGCGCACTATAACTATTAGAACTAAGGAGTGCTATTCCCATCGTTAGAACAAACAATCTTTTCATAAAATCCCCCTCAAAAACTTCTTTCTTGTATACTTTTAGATGCAATCAATATGCCAAGGGTTGTTTTAGTTTATTATTTCAATAAAATTATATAGTTAAATGGTTTAACTGCAGCAATGGTAGTGTAAAAAAATTTTACACATAGGCTTCTTCAGAACAAACTTAGGTCATTTCCAGGTTTTTCTGAAACAGGTAAAAGTATTGTTACTTTTGTTCCTAGTCCAAGTTCACTCTCAAGTTGTATGGAGCCTCCGTGGCTTGCCACTATTGATTGACAAGTACTTAGGCCTAACCCAGTACCTTCTCCAGCCTTTTTTGTAGTAAAAAATGGTTCAAAGACCCGTGTAAGGTCTTCTTTACTTATGCCATGTCCATTATCAGAAATACAGAGCTCAAAGTTATTGTCATATTCTTTGGTACTAAAAACTATCTCTCCATTATTATTGTTATGATCTTGCTTTATCGCCTGTATGGAATTCATCATTATATTTATTAATACCTGAGATATTTTTGATGGTGTACAGACCAGTCTGTTCCTGTGTTCATATTTTTCTATTATATTTATAGAATTTTTGTGGGCATTGCTTGTTAGTCTTATGGCTGTGTTTATTATGTCCTTTATCTCTATTGGGGTCCTTTCTCCTGTCCCAGGATGTGCCAGGTAGTTGATGTCTTCTACTAGTTTTTTAACTCTAGAAAGACCATCTTCTATCTCTCCTAATATTGTAGGTATATCCATAACTACGTCTACAGGTAGTTTGCTTTTGTCTTCTATTGAATCAAGTAGTACATTAAAATACTTATGTATGGATTTAAAATTACTTATTACAAAACTTAAAGGATTATTTATTTCATGTGCTATTCCAGAGGATAAAGTACCTATGGTAGCCATCTTCTCATTTTGTATCTTCAATGAAACGTTGTGCTCAAGTTCCTTATATGCCTTTTCAAGTTCCTTATTCTTTTTTTCAAGCTCACCATTTTTATGTTCTATTATCTTTTTTGTTTTTTCTAATCCAAGTATTATCTCTTCTAATAATTTTGGAGAGAATTTTTTGTAGTCATTGCTTGTATCAAAAAAAGAAGGATCTTCAGAAAAATTTATTCTTATAGTCTTGTCTCTAAACCTGACAGCAGAAAGATCATTGCCTCCCCAAAGACGTGGAATTGATGTCATTGCTCCAAGTATGAACTCTAATGCATTTGTATATTCACCAGTGCTGTCTGCAAACTTTATTGTTATGGAGTTTGCATCAGAATCATCTAATTTGATTAGAGCTATCTTAATAAAGTAAGCAGTAAATTTTTCTACATGCATAAGAATAGGCTTAGGATTACCTATTGCTTTGATGACATTTTCTATATCACCCCAGCTATTTCTAGTGGTACTGTCGCTGCCTATTTCAAAGGCTATATTATTCTTTCCGCCCTCTTTTTCTATTCTACCTATTATTTCATTTAGGAAAGCAATTGATACCCAGTTATATGAGTCCTCTACCAGCTCGTAGCTATAATCATATCTAGAAATTATTTCTTCTAGATCTATATTCTTTGCATTAGCATAATCTAGGCAAGATCTGATTATTCTACAGCTGACAGTATCAAATTGGTTCATAGCGGGTCTTATTACACTCTATGGGCTAGGTTTTCAAGTGACATTTTATATTGATTATGCTTAACTTTCAATTACTTATGGAATGTTTAAGAATGCATGAGTGCGAAATCTGTGAGAAATCTTTCGTTTGTGAATTTGACAGACATCTGCATAATGCCTGGATAAAAAAAATACGTTTAGGTCTTATAAGACGGGTTTTACTGGTAAATTCCAATAAGGGAGGTTTGGGTAATACTCTTTTTGCTGCACTTCTTGCAGCTAAAATGAAAAAGATGAATTATAAAGTGGCACTCCTTGAAACATCTTTTTCTTCTTCTCTTCCTTATTATTTTGATCTACCGTTTGGAAATGGTCTAGAACTTGTTCCTAATGGTATTATTCCTCCTGTATCAAGTTTTGATTATCCGTATCTTAGTCCATCACTTTTTATGGCTAAAGATCATCAGTTAGTTGATTGGGACAAAGAGGCTATAATAAAATTCTTGAAAAAAATGATAATTAATACAAATTGGGGAGATACAGATATCTTAGTTCTGGATCTTGCTTGTGGACACTTAGGATTTATAGATGAATTGAAAGCTTTCTTTGGTGATAGACTAACTAGCTCTGTTTTAATGCTGGATTATAAACAGTTATCATCTCCATATACTAGTGCTTACATACATTACCATGAAAGTCTGACGACTATTCTACAGGTCTTGTCATCTCCTTCAAAGAATAATTTAAAAGACAAAAAAAATGTTGCAGATACTAAATATAAAGTAAGTTCATTGGAGTTTTGTGATCTTGCTTATTTTTATGGCGCTAGCCCTGCTGATATAATTAAAAATGTTAATGAACTTTATGCTCCAGTTATCGAGGAGGTATCTACATCGTGTCTTTCGATATTTTAAGGATATTGGTTATAGACCCCAATGGTGATATTAGTAATTCAGTAAGATCTAAATTTAATAATGTTTATTCCTGTAATAATGCCAGAGAAGCGATGCTATTATCAAAACAGATCAATCCTGATTGTATCGTATGTGATTATGATGTTAATGATCAGTTCCTAGATATAAAGAACGGAGTTGATCTTCTTGTCTCTTTTGAATCTGATGATTCAAAAGCTGCTAAAATACTTGTCTCTTCTTCTGAGGATTTTGAAAAGATACAAAAAGCTATCAATCAGGCAGGTATATTGAAGTTGATACAAAAACCATTTAAGGATGATGATTTTACTGACCCGATTAGAAGTTCTTTTGAATATATAGAGCTTCTTAGAGAGAATTCTGGCTTGATATCAAGAGCATCTGCCAGGAAACAATATCTTACAAATTTAAAATCAGTTTTGGAGAGCAAACAAAAGGAACAAATAGAAACAATAAAAGCCTCTGATATAAAAGTTAAGGATATTAAGGCTGAATATGAAATAATAAATAGTGTTCTTACCTCTATTCAATGTGCAGAGACCATAAATGAATTAGAGAATATAATAGTAGAGCAACTATATGAACCTATGGGAGTCGATTACGTTAATATCATTTTAGACCAGGAAAATTTGCCAGAAGAAACACCAAATATAATTTCCACACATCTTTTTTGCTCTGGTGCTAATCTTGGATATATAAAATTTGGTCGTGGCGTAAGGGGTGGGAGTCCATCCTTTTTTGTAGCCAGTGAAGTAGATTTACTGGATAGAGTCTCCGACATAGTTGCAATGATCGCAGATAAGATCGTTAGATTTTCAAAACTTAAAAAATTAAAAACGGAATGGGATTCAGTTTTTAACTCTATAGAAGAACCTCTCGTTGTAATAAATAGAAATTTTGAAGTTGTTCAGGCCAACAATGCCTTTGAGAAAATGAGCGGAAAAGAAGGTAAAAATTTATTGGGTAATAAGTGTTATAATGCGCTTACTGATTGTGAAAGAAGTTCCTGTTGTGAAGGTTGCAACGTTTCCAATATATTTGAAACAGGTAAACCAAGCGGTTCTCAGGTAAGGTTTAATAAAATAAAAAAGAACTATACCACCTGGGCATATCCAATCTTTGAAGGTAAGGAAATAAATTGCGTAGTTCAATTCTATAAAGATATATCCGAGCAAACCACCTATAAAGAAAAGATATTATACTCAGAAAAATTAGCAGAGATCGGTATTATAGCTGGTTCAGTTGCTCACGAAATTAATAATCCAATAGGTGGTATCCTTGCCTTTCTACAAATGATGATGAGTGAGACGGATAAAAATCTACCTCTATATGAAGATCTTTCGGAAATGGAAAAAGCAGCTAAAAGATGTAAACAGATTGCAGATAATCTGTTGCATTTTTCCAGGCAGTCAAAAGATGAAGAGATAAAAGATCTGGAGATTTCTGCTGTACTTGCTACTTTAATCCCGTTAGTACAGCTTCAGATAAGACATGAAAATATAAGCATAAATCTTAATGATAAGACAGCAGGTATATTTGTAAAAGGTGTTTTTAATGAACTTGTGCAGGCTTTTCTAAATATAGTTAATACCTCTGTGGAATTGATACAAAAGAAGGGTGGTTCTGGTTTTGTTAATGTAGACATCTTTACTGAAGAATCCAATATGATAATTAGTATATATGATAATGGTTCTAAATTTATAGATGATGAAGATTTCCAGAATCTTGCTTTATATGTAACTAAAAAGATAATAAAAGAACATAACGGCAGTATTAATATCGGTCATAGAACAGACGCTGATGGTAACTACTACAGGGTTGCTTTGCCTATAGTTTTTAAAGAAACGCTATAAAAACAATATGAACAATATTCACTATAAGAAGAAAATACGATTGTCTGGTCTTCATGAAGTTAAGAAGATTTTAAGGTCTTCTGGGCTGCATACGGTTTGTGAAGAGGCCAGATGTCCTAATATAGATGAGTGCTTTTCTAAAAGAACAGCGACTTTCATGATAATGGGTGACGTTTGTACAAGGTTGTGTCGTTTTTGTAATGTGTCTAATGGCAAACCATCAGAATTAGATAATAGTGAACCAGAGCGTTTGGCTCAAACAGCCAAATCCATGAACTTAAGACATGTTGTTATAACATCTGTTACAAGGGATGATCTTGTTGATGGTGGTGCAGGGCATTTTGCTGATACGATAAAAACATTAAGAGCACTTATGCCGTCGATATCCATAGAAGTTTTAACTCCAGATTTTAAAGGTAACATGACTCTTGTTGATCTTGTAATAGACGCAAAACCTGATGTTTTTAATCACAACATAGAAACAGTTAGGGACTTATCAAAACAAATACGTCCTCAGGCCGACTATGATAGGTCTTTATCTGTGTTGAGCCATGCGTCATCAAAAGGTGTTTTGGTTAAATCGGGTTTTATGCTTGGTCTTGGAGAAGATAAAATACAGATATATCAAACGATGAAAGACCTTAGAAATGCTGGCGTAAACATACTTACTATCGGTCAGTATTTTAATCCAAAAGATAGCTCGTGGCCTGTAAAAAAATATTATGAACAAGAATTCTTTGATCTATTAAAAACGCGTGGACTGGAACTAGGCTTTAACTATGTTTTTTCTGGAATATATGTTAGAAGCTCTTACATGGCTGAGGAGGTCTTTAAAAGATGAGTTCTATAGCTGTATATCCAGGGTCATTTGATCCATTTACGAACGGTCACGGGGATATTCTATACAGAGCATTACCATTTTTTAGTGTGGTACATGTAATAGTTGCTGAGCACCCTACTAAGGCGACACTTTTTACAGTAGAAGAAAGAGTTGCGATGATCAAAGAGATAACCAGCAAAGAAAAAAATATAGTTGTTACATCTTTTGAAGGGCTTGTTGTTGATTATGCCCATAACGTTAAGGCTAGCGCTATAGTAAGAGGATTAAGAGCAGTAAGTGACTTTGATTATGAATTTCAGCTTGCTACTATGAACAGACGTCTTGCTGGAGATATAGAGACAATATTCTTTACAACCAGAGGAAAATATTTTTATGTTAATTCTAGTGGTGTAAAAGATATATCGAGATATGGGGGCGATGTTTCTGCCTTTGTTTCTCCATTCGTGGAAAAAAAGCTAAAGGAGAAGTTTAAGAAATGAAGACCGCAAAATGGCTAGATTGTATAGTCCCTTCGCCAACGATGGCTGTTAATCAAAAAGTAATAGAACTTAAGTCAAAAGGTAAAAAAATAGTTAGTCTTGTAGTTGGAGAGCCTGATTTTGAAACTCCAGATTTTATAAAAGAAGCAGTTGCAGTAGCTCTAAAAAAGAATTTAACAAGATATACAGAGGCACAAGGTATTTTGTCTCTAAGAGAAGCGATATGTGAAAAATTGAAACGTGATAATGGACTGCACTATGATCCTTCTCAGATAATTGTTACATGCGGTGCAAAGCAGGCAATCTCTGCTGCACTTTTTGTTCTAGTTGATTCTGGTGAAGAAGTCCTAGTTCCATCACCTTACTGGGTTAGCTATCCGGACATGGTTAAATTAGCCAGAGGTATTCCTGTGTTTGTAGAAACAACAGCAAATAACAGATACAAGCTTACTATAGATGATCTTGAAAAGGTCTATACTTCAAAGACAAGAGTTCTTATCTTAAACAATCCATCTAATCCAACAGGTGTTCTATATAACAAAGAAGAACTTCTTAAGATCTCTGAGTGGTGTTTAAAGAAAGGTGTAGTTGTTATCTCTGATGAGGTTTATGAAAAGATAGTCTTTTCTGGTCGTAAATTCGTGTCTACAGCAAATTGTAGTGAAGAGATTTATAACAACACAGTTACAATTAACGGCTTATCAAAATCTCACTGTATGACCGGGTGGAGAGTTGGTTATGCTGCTGCACCTAAAAGAGTTATTGCTGCTATGACTAATTTTCAGTCTCATTTCCTTTCTCACATAGCTACCTTTATCCAGCACGCTTCCGTTGTTGCTTTAAAGGATGATTCTTTTATTCCTAAGATGGTTGTTGCTTATGAAGAACGTGTTAACACTACTCTTGAGTTAATGAAAAAACATATGTCACTTTCTAATTGTGTTGTTCCTGACGGTGCATTTTATCTTTTTCCAACAGTTAATAAGTATTATGGAAAGACTTATAATGGTAAGACTATAAGTGGTTCTATAGATATGGCTACTTTCTTACTAGAAGAAGCAAATGTTGCAGTCGTACCTGGCTTAGCTTTTGGTATGGACAATAATATTAGGCTTTCTGTAGCAACATCTTTAACAGAGATCCAAGACGGTCTGGAAAAGATAGGTCAGGCTTTAATTAAGTTGAATTAAACAACTCCAATAGCCTTCGACAATTATATGTCGCACATGGTCCTTTTCTGTTCCACTTAACCCTGCAGTGTTGTCTTATTAGTAATAGAACAGCAAAAATGGAGGGGTTGAGTATGGTTCATATAGATGATTCACAAGTCGAAGAAATAAAATACATAATCTCTCAGTCCATGAATGGACTGCATGTTCTATTTGATAATGACACTATAAAGAAGTTTTTAAATAACTCTGACAGCGAAGACGAGATCTTTGATGAGAGAAAATCAAGGGATACAGAAAAATTGGTAGAAAGATTTATGTCTACTCCTACTATTACAGGTAAAAAGATATTGTTCCAAGGCTTGAACGATTCAGAGAAAGCTCTTCTGATTAAGACGTACTTTAGTATAGTTGAGAACAATATCCTCAATTCCAGAAGATTAGTTAATTAGAATACCCCAAACCCCCAAATAAAAAACCCGTTAGGAAATCCTAACGGGTTTTTTCGTTCTTATTCTTCATTCTTTTTTAGGGGGGAAACCTTACTACAGAATGAGTGCTAATATTTAACGCTTATTGATACTAAGGTCAATCTCTCTTAGCGTAAAAGTTAATCTTTTTTCTAGATCTTCTAACTTGCTGATATTAGTAATTAAATTTTCCATTATTGAGGTGTGACTATTTTTGTCATTCTTTTCTTCCTGATAGGAATTTGGCAGCAGATTTTCGCTTTTAACTACAGACATTTCGATGATCCCCCATGTTTTTATCTAATTACCTTACTTAGTATTCTGCAAGGGTTGTGCCAAGGTCTGGTAGTTCAAAATTAGCTTCTGTAAAGGATTTGCCAGGTGTGTCATATGTTCTGACGGTGCCGTTATAGAGTCTTTTTGACAAAAATAGTCACACGTCTTTTTCTTGGCTCTTTTGCGTCAAATTATTTTACCCAAATTTGTTTGACTTTATTGGGTGCTTGGGTGCCTCAATTATTTCTAAGCAGAGTGCTCTGTTCTGTTGTATAAGTACTCGATAAGTAGTTCTTTGAAAATTTGGGGGTGTACAGGTTTCGACGTGGGTAGTTGATACTATATCGGCATGTCGAGGTTCCGGATGGCCTCGTAAAAAATCCGGGAAACAAATTAATTGGCGAAAACTTCGCATTAGCTGCTTAATTTATTAAACAGCCGTTCTGCCTGTGTTTGACCGAGACATAGAACAGGGCGTAAACAATTCGGTCTTGCTAGTTTAGATGGTTCATGCTCGTACCTTTAAACGGTGAAATATAAACGAGACGGCTTTAAATGATCTTACCTGCGGGAGCTTTTAAAGTTTAAGACAAATCACAGGGTAAACATGTAGATGTTATAGTTGAAGACTTGCGGACCCGGGTTCAATTCCCGGCACCTCCACCAGTTGTGTATTGTTGGTCGTTGTTTCCTGTAACAGCCTGAATGGTAGCGAGAGTTCGGCGGTTCCAATGCCATTTTTTACGTCAATTACAAAAGGTCTTACAAAAACCAATTTTTGCACAAGCTGTTTTTGCCTTATATCGCCGTTTACCCACCGTTCATAAGGATTTGATACAAACTCCATAACTCTATTTAAAGCGGTTCCAAAGTCTATATTATGGTTCTTATGACGAGTTATTTCATCTTCTAGATATAACTTTCTTGTTCCCCACTCTGCAATTTTCTTTTCAATGCTTTTATGTGTTGTTTCGTCTTCTACCTGTATTAGCCTTTCGGTGGCTTTTTCTATATTTTTTTCTAGCTCTTTTAAATCATTTTCTTTTGAATTAGTTAATGCTCCGACTTCTTTTAACTTCTTATTGTAAATATCAAGTGTTATAGCCTCTGTAAGTTTTATTATTTGTTGACTGGGAATAGCTTTTGATAAACTACTTTCAAATATAGCTTCTATATCTTTTCTTTTTATGCTTTTTTGACCGTTATTACATTTAGGATTAATGCACCTGTAATATGGGTATTTGTCTTTTCGTCCACTTGACCAACTAGCGGTAAATGCTTTTTTACATTCTGGACATAGAACAAAACCTCTTAACGGAAAATCCTCATTTATAACTTTTTGTTGAGGATAGTTTTTTTTGTGGAGCCTTGCCTGTATTTTATTAAAAGTTTCTTCACTTACTAGAGCCTCGTGTTGTCCTTTCCTTTTTTCAATGTTCCACTTTGGATAAACTATTATTCCTGCATATAACGGTCTTGTTAAAAGTCTGTTAACTTGTTCTAGATATACTTTGCCTGTTTTACTACGATGACTGAACTTGTGTTGTTTTAGAAAGGTTAATACATCTACCTTTGTTTCAAAGCGTTCACTAGCAAAACCCTCTAACGCATCTTTAATAATTGTTGCATTGGGTTCACTCTTTACTAGTAACTTGCCATGAATAGCGTCAATAACATATTTATATCCAGGTGGGGCATCAAAAGACCAATAGCCGAGTTCTAGCCGTGCTTGCATGCGATTAATAACTCGTTGTTTGTTGTTGTTTCGTTCAAGTTCCGCTGTGGCAGAAAATATTGTTTCCAAAAACTTTCCATCAGGAGTGTCTTCTATTTTTGTGTTAATACACTCTAACGAACAACCAGCTTTTGTTACGGCGTCTTTTAAGGTGAAGTGTATGACTGTGTCCCTGGCAAAACGGCTCATGTCGTCTATTATTACGACAAAATTGCCTTTATGTATGTTTATGTAGGACAGTAATGCGTTAATTGCT
>JBAXWW010000051.1:0-9841 GCA_037128215.1 bacterium
TGAGAAAGCATTGCTTCAGCATCTAAAAATATAGCATGACCACCAGCAGGAAGAATTATTGGGATATCAAGACTTGTTAGTTTATCTCCAACATACTCAGTAGATCTTATTCTATATTGAAGATAATCCTCTTCCAGAACCTCTTCCAGCCCCTTAGCTATAGCTGCAAGATCCCTACCAGCAAGACCGCCATAAGTAGAAAAACCTTCAGTCAATATAAGAAGGTTTCTGGCTTTCTGTGTAAGTTCTTCATTATTAAGAGCAAGAAATCCACCAATATTGACCAATGCATCTTTTTTTGCGCTCATTGTAGCACCGTCGCAGTAAGAGAACATTTCCCTAGCTATTTCAAATGGAGTTTTGTTTTCATAACCTTTTTCTCTTGTCTTGATAAAATATGCATTTTCTGCAAATCTACATGCATCAAGGAACATCGGTATTCCATATTTCTTACAGATCTTATTAGTCTCTTTAAGGTTTTCCATAGAGACTGGCTGACCACCACCGGCGTTATTTGTTACAGTAACAATAACCATAGGGATATTAGCTGCACCTATCTGATTAATAGTTTTC
Organism: bacterium; assembly: GCA_037128215.1. Taxonomy (GTDB): domain Bacteria; phylum Bdellovibrionota; class JAFGOL01; order JAFGOL01; family JAFGOL01; genus JAPLFT01. The sequence goes on from JBAXWW010000051.1 coordinate 574, forward strand.
TCAAGTAGCGGATTATCCATATTACCTTTAAAAGGATGGATCTTTGACGGGCTTTTGCCTTCCTCTATTACAAGGTCAACAGCTTTTGCGCCAGAGAACTCAACATTGGCTCTAGTCGTATCAAAATGAGTATTGCTTATTATGGTCTTGCCCTTTCCACCGACGATAGAGAATAATATCTTTTCTGCTGCTCGTCCTTGGTGTGTTGGTATAATATACTTTAGTCCAGTTACTTTCTGCACTGCTGCTTCAAACTGGAAAAAACTTCTTGCTCCTGCATAAGACTCATCACCATCCATAATGGCTGCCCATTGTCCAGAACTCATAGCAGAGGTCCCGCTGTCTGTTAGAAGATCTATGAGAACATCTTCAGCTTTTACGTTAAAAAGATTATATCCTGCTTTTTTTAATGTTTCCCTTCTGTATGTTTCTGTCGTTTGTTTTATAGGCTCAACCATCTTTATTCTAAATGGTTCAATTATTGTTTTTATCTTGTTAGTCATTAGATTACCTTTCCTTTATTTTGTTTATTTCGTCTTTGAACTCGTCTTTATTAGCTGCAGGACCGTTGTCACCACCTGCATTAGCTGCTGCTTCTTCCTGTGGGGTCCTTAAAAACTTACTTGTCTTTTTTTTAGGCGAGACATTCTCGTCTATTATTAATGCATCATCTTGAGAATTATCTTCTACTACTGCTGGCTCCTCCTCTGGCAATGGTTCAACTACTTCTTTTATTTCTTTCTTAACTTCCTTTTTTACTTCCTTTACCTTTTCCTTTTTTATTGGTTCGCCCTTACTATCTATCTCTATAACGATAGTATCTCTCTTGGCCATCTGAGGGACAACCAATGGTTTTATATTTGTTCTGGCACCAGTATAAACCAGTTTAATAAAGCTCTGTGCTTTAGATTCAAACTCAGCAGGAGTTAAATCATTTTCCTGTTCACCATTATTACCGTCTATAGTAAAAACATATCCCTCAACAGGCATCCTGGTACCTTTAACCATAATTGCTACTTTACCAAGAGTATCTTTCTTATAATATACCTCACCAAAGTACTTCATCCAGAAAGACGGAGCATAACTTATATCTACAGCATTAATTGGGAGCATCCCGTAAGTTTTTACATATTCTTCTATAGATTTTCTGATCTTTCTTCCTTCATCCGCTTTTTGAGCTTTTATCATTGGTTCTTTTGATCTTAGATAGTTCTCATCTTTCCTTGCTGCTTTTGTATTTGGATACATATCAGATAGATCAGCAAGAAGATTAAAACCCTGTTCATATTTTTTATCTTCTACAAAAGTAACTCCCTGTTCGTACATTTTCATAGCCTTTTTTTCTCTAGCCCTTATTACTAATAGAGGATAAAATTTAACTATTCCAAACAACGAAGCAGCTATTAGAATAAGTGCAATTATCGCCTTTACAGGGTATTTACCTTTTAATTCTTCCTGTTCAAGTTCAGAAACACCATATTGAAAATTAGAAGGATGAGAAATATCGCCGTAATCAGTTTTTGGTATTGCATTAACAGCCTGTTCTCTTATTTGTTCATAATCTGTAGTTATGCCCAATCCTATCGGTGATTCTCCTCTAGCTTTTGTTCTTCTATCAAATTCTTTACAATTTTTTATCTGTACCCAGTTTTCAAAACCATCTCTCCAAACATAGTAAGTCCAAAATATCGTTTTATTATTTAATCCTTCCTTTATATAACTTGAAGAATACGGCCCAAGTTGATTTTCACCATCGTGAACAAACCAAAGATCTTCTCCATCTTTTATTGATTCTTCTTTTACTGGAGATTGTTCTGCTGGCACTGATTCTTTTGGCAACTGTACAAGTGGCTGGTCCCCACCTGGGAACAAAATACGCCTATCAAAATCAGACACGTTATATATATATTCCCAACCCTGAAAACCTTCTTTGAAGACATAGTCAGAGAACTGAACGGTCTTGTCCTTCAACATAGAGATAACTTCATCCCCAGTATAAGGGCCATACGTCTGACCGTTGGAATTCAGATACCAGATCTTAGCATCAGTCATAGTTCACCGCCTTAGAATAGTGATCTTATCCCCTTTTCAAATGGAGGATAAACAATACCTTTCTCTGTAATTATACCAGTAATTAAAGATTTTGGTGTAACATCAAATGATGGGTTTACCGCTTTTGCTTCTTTGGGGCAAATAAATTTTCCATTTACTACCCTGACTTCATCAATATTCCTTTCTTCAATAGGGATTTTGCTGCCATCAGGACAATTTATATCAATGGTGCTTAGAGGTGCTGCAAAATACATCGGTATACTATGATATTTTGCCATGATAGCGACAGCATATGTTCCTATCTTATTGGCTGAATCACCATTAGCAGCTATCCTGTCAGCCCCAACAATTACAGCATCTATTTTGCCCTTAGACATAAGAGAAGCACTCATATTATCAGACAAGAGAGTACAGTCTATTCCATCCTTCATAAGTTCCCACACAGTAAGCCTTGCTCCTTGCAGAAAAGGCCTCGTCTCATCAGAATAAACATGTATCTTTTTACCTTGTTCCACAGCAGCCCTTATCACACCAAGTGCAGTTCCATAACCCGCAGTAGCAAGAGCTCCTGCATTACAGTGAGTAAGAATATTCATTCCATTTTTAATAAGGTCTCTTCCATTAGAACCTATCGCCCTGTTTATTTCTATATCATCATTATATATCTTATGAGCAACATCTATCATTCTATCAACTATTTTCTCTATATCGCTGGTTTCAGACAGTGTTTGCTCAAAAGCTTTTTCCATTTTATTTATTGCCCAAAAAAGGTTAACAGCTGTAGGCCTAGTCCTTCTCATAATATCGCAGATTTCTTTAAAATCTCTTCTTATGCGATCAAGTTCATAGAATCTCAGGCTCTTAAGTCCAAGAGCTATACCATACGCAGCAGAAACACCTATGGCTGGGGCCCCTCTTACGACCATAGTCTCTATCGCTTCAGCAACTTGTTTATAGTCGGTACAGCTTATGTATTTTTCTTCAAGAGGAAGTATCCTTTGATCTATAAAACTAACAGCATCGCTTTCCCACTTTAGAGTATAAAAATTTTGCATTATCGTTTCTCCCTATTTTTTCTTAGAATTTTAAACCTTTAAAAGCTTTCTTTAAAGATTCACCGACGTTCTTTAACTGGTCGTTAACTACAGGTTGCAGAGCCTTTTTAGCTTCAGCCTCTGCTTTAGACTTAAGTTGTTGTTTTACTTTATTAGCTTCATAGTTGAGTGCTTTATCAGCAATATATTTTACAAAATATTCAGCATCAAATTTTGGTTTAAGGATAGGGCCTGTAAGATGAAGAGATAGCTTGGACTTATCCTTGTTATCTATTCTTAATCCTTCATAAGGAATGTTTTTATATGGGACAGAAACATCAAAAAACATATCCATATATTCGGTAAATGTTAATTCACCTTTACCAGTAGCTTCGTATTCTCCCTCTTTAGCAATAAACTGTTCTATGTTTATCTTAGCATCTTTGATATTATAAGTACCCTGAACCGTTTCCCAGCCAAGATTACTGCCAAATATTTTTTTATCAGATGATGGTGCAAGACTCCCAATTTTATCTTTTAACTTTTCATTTACGACTGCATTCAACTCTTCCGCACTATAAATAAATTTATTTAATGAAAAGTTTCCTTTACCTGTAATAGTCTTTTTTATGGAGCTCATATTATAACCAGAGGCAGTAAACTCTATACCACTTGACACCACACCGTCTATAACACCCTTTATACCAGGCATAAATAGACCTGCTGCATCCTTTACCTTAACCCCCTTAAGATCTAGCTTCCCGTTGTATTTTGGATTATCAACATTTAATCCTATTTTTAGATTACCAGCAACATTACCTTTTAAAAGGCCAAGATTCATTTTGTTAATGGATAGTTCATCTTTAGTAAAAAGACCGTCTAGAACAAAATTATCTATAACCAGATCCTTATTAGTAAGTTTATTGATCTTAGCATTAAGTTTTATGCTGTATTTATCCAGAAGTTTTTTAATTGATTCTACTGTTTCTTTTTTTAGAACAACAACCTCTTCAGTGTTTTTTGCTTTCACTGCATCAGAGTTTTCTGTACCAGTTGCTTTCTTAGTTAGTTTTGTTTTTTTAGGTTCTTCTGTCTTTGGCAGATACGGAGTTAAGTTCAACGCAGCAGAAGAAAAACTAGCTACGACAAGATTTCTACCTTTTTGTGTGTTGCTAATATTCATTGAAAGATTGTTCTTGTTTATTTCGTCAGAATAATCTGCCTGTAAATTAATTATCGGAAGCGGAGTCATACTGCCTGATATTTTGGCTTTAGAAGACAAAGAACCTGTAAGTGGATACTTTGACAATTTATTTGAATGTTTGACTATATAACTTAGATCCAGATTAGCTTTTTCAAGATCTAGATCATATACAGGCTTATCAAGATCCATTCCCTTTATAACCCCTTTGAGTATTACAATGATTACATCTTTTTGCTTCTCGTTCTTAAAAGTAATTTCTGCTTTGTTTATTTCGACTGATTTCATGTCTGTTAGTAGAGAGAACTCTGCTGTTAGAGGTAAATTTTTGGCCTTATTGAAAAGATCCCCTTGTATCTCTGAATTAGTAAGATCTAGTACAGATGAAAGAATAAGTTTATTACTTGTCCCTTCTTTTGGAAGATCTCCTTTTATAGTAGTTGTACCACCTAACTTACCTGATATTTTATATTCTTTAAGCGGTTTTATTATTTTACCTAGAATTGAAAGATCAAATTTATTAGAAGCAGACACGTTCATATCAACCTTAGATAAAGAGCTAATAGAGCCATTTATTTTAAGGAACTCATCAACAAGGAATAGGGTAATATCCTTTACTTTAAAATTTGTTTTTAGATCTGACTCTCCACTTACAATTAATTTTAGCAAATCACCTTTTTTCTTCTCTATAAGTTTTGTATCTATAAGTAACTTGGAAGCATCAAGGTTAATATTAACGGAAGAACTTTCTTTTCCAGACACTTTAACTTTAGCATTAAGCTTTAGATCACCCTTAATTATTGTGTCCAATTTCTTGTAATCAATAGGAGTAGAAAGATCGAGGTTAAGGTTCCTGGAAACAGGATCTATATCTAGAACCATATCAAGTCCGTTTATTCCATAGGAATCTTTTGGGGTCTTATATTTAATCTCTGCATCATCAATCCTAAAAATGAATTTACTTATAAAAAGGTAACTAAGAGCATCAGTTGATGATTTTTTCTTTTCCGTTTTAAATGTATCATTGATATTATTTGTCTTACCGTCAGAAACCAGGTTAATTGAAGGCTTATACAATCTCAAAGTTATCCTAGGCTTGCCGATAATCAGTGTAAAAAGATTAAAACTAAGTTTTGCATTCTTGCACGCAAACATCTCTTGTTTATCAAAGTTTGGAGATGACTTAAAAGAGATGTCACTTATTTCAAAATGAACCAATGGAAAAACTTTTAATTTTATTTCTCCAAGACTAAGTTCACCGCTTGTATTTTCATTTACCGTTTTAACAGCAAAATTCTTAACATCATTAACGTTTACAAAGAAGTAAACGACGACTACTCCTATTATCCAAAATAAAAATAGTATCGTTAGTGCTAGCCCAAAGTACCTTAACAATCTCTTCAAGTTCATACTATACCCCTCTCTAATTCAATTTTTTCTTTAATAATTCATTTACTATCGCTGGATTAGCTTTGCCTTTGCTTTTTTTCATAACAAGTCCCACTAAAAAACCCATCAAAGCTACTTTTCCACTTTTGTATTGTTCTACCTGTGAAGGTGATTCCTTTATTACTTCTTCAACTATTTTCTCGATAGCTGTCGGATCACTTATCTGTTTTAAGCCTTTTTTCTCTATTATCTGATCTGCAGAAAGTTCTGTAGCAAGCATCTCATTAAAAACTTCCTTTGCTGTTCCCTGATTTATCTCGCCAGAAAGAACAAGTTTAATAAGAGAAGATAATTGTTTTGGGGGCATCCCAAATTTTACTATTTCTATTTTTTGTTCGTTAAGAGCCCTTAAGACTTCCGTCTGCATCCAGTTACTACAGCTTTTTGCATCACCAACAAGAGAGACAAGCTCTTCATAATATTTTGAGATATCCTTCTCCGAAGTTAAAACAGCTGCATCGTAATTAGATAAAGAAAATGATTTAATGAATCTTTCTTTTTTCTTATCTGGAAGTTCAGGCAATGTTGTTGACTGATGATCTATAAAAGAATCATCTAGGACCAGCGGAATAAGATCAGGTTCTGGAAAATATCTATAATCATTTGCTTCTTCTTTTTTCCTCATGGATTTGGTTATATTTGATGATGAATCAAAAAGACGTGTTTCCTGCTGTACCTTTTCACCAGCCTCTACAATTTTTATCTGTCTTTCTATTTCATAATTAATGGCCTTTTCCACGAACCTAAAAGAATTAACGTTCTTTACTTCAACTTTTGTTCCAAAGACCTTTTGTCCTTTTTCCATAACAGATACGTTAACATCACACCTTAAATTTCCTTCTTCCATGTTACAGTCACAGACTTCTAAATACTGAAGCACTGTTCTTATTTTCTTAAAATATGCAACAGCTTCCTCCGGAGTACGCATATCAGGTTCACTTACTATTTCTATTAGAGGTACACCTGCCCTATTTAGATCTACAAGACTACCGTCATAATTATGAGTATTTTTTCCGGCATCTTCTTCCAGGTGAATACGAGTAATGCCTATTTTCTTTTCTAAGTTATCCTTAGTCGTTATGTTTATCCAGCCGAAGGTGGCTAATGGCTCCTCATACTGTGATATCTGATACCCTTTTGGAAGATCTGGATAAAAATAATTCTTTCTGGCAAAAATACTATTCTTGTTGATCTTACAGTTAAAAGCCAAAGCAGTTTTTACTGCATATTCTATAGCCTTTCCATTAACAGAAGGAAGAGACCCTGGCTGAGCAGAGCAAACAGGACAGATGTTGGTATTCTGTTTCTTCCCAAAAGAAGTTGAACAAGAACAGAACATTTTACTCTTTGTCGATAACTGAGAATGTATTTCCAGACCTATAACAGATTCGTATTTCATTTTACACTATCCTTTTCCTGAGCCACATTATTGAACCACTCTGGTTTTTTTTCCTGTATCATTTTTGCAGCAGAAAAAAGTGAACTCTCATCAAAATGTTTTCCTATAAGTTGCATGCCAACTGGTAACCCTGTTTTATCAAATCCAGAAGGAAATCCCAAAGACGGAAGAGCTGCAAGATTAACGGATATAGTGAAAACATCAGAAAGGTACATAGTCAGAGGATCACTGGTCTTTTCTCCAAGCTTAAAGGCTGTAACAGGAGAAACAGGCATAAGAATCATGTCACAATCATTAAATGCGTTATTAAAATCATTTTTTATAAGTGTTCTAACCTTTGCAGCCTTTGAGAAATATGCATCGTAATATCCAGCGCTAAGAACAAACGTTCCAAGCATTATTCTTCTTTGTACTTCATCTCCAAAAGCTTCACCCCTTGAATAGCTATACAGAGCATCAAGGTCTTTATTATTCTTTGATCGATAACCATAGTGAATACCGTCATACCTTGAAAGATTGGAGCTTGCTTCTCCAGTCGCTATTATATAGTAAACATCTAGTGCATATTTTGAATTTGGTATTTTCACATCTACAAAATCAAACCCCATCTTGGAAAGGACATTAATACTTTCATCAAGAGATTTTAAAACATCTTCAGAGACACCCTCTTTGATCATATCCCTTGGTATGCCTATTTTCTTTTTAGAAAAACTCTTTTCAAAACTAGCTTTATCGCTGGACAAAAAGTCATACATAGATTCTTTTGCTTTAATAGAACAGGTCTGGTCTTTTGAATCAGGACCACAGACCACATCGTATGCTATAGCCAAATCCTCTATGTTTCTTGCCATTGGACCAACTTGATCCAAAGAACTTGCAAAAGCTATTATCCCATACCTGCTGATCCTGCCATATGTTGGTTTAATAGATGCTATACCATTAAAACACGCAGGCAACCTGACTGACCCACCAGTATCTGTTCCATAGGAGAACTGAGATAATCCGGCTGATACAGAAACAGCACTTCCACCGCTGGAACCACCAGGAACGTGTTTGTGGTTCCATGGATTTATCACAGGACCAAAAAAAGAATTCTCATTAGATGAGCCCATCGCAAATTCATCTAAATTGGTTTTTCCAAGCAGAACAGCTCCAGAATCATTCAGCCTTTGAGCAACTGTGGAGTTATAATTGGCAGTGTAGTTCTCTAAGATCTTAGAGGCACAAGTTGTTCTAATTCCCTTTACAAGCATATTATCTTTGAGGGAATACGGAATACCTTTAAGCACAGGATCTTTTTCTTTTACACCAGCATTGTCTATGCTCTTTGCTATATCCAAAGAATCTTCAAGCACAGTAATATAAGCATTTAATTTTTTATTATTTTTTATTCTATTAAGATAAAAAGATGTAAGTTCCTGCGAAGAGATTTTTTTCTCTCTTAGCATCTTGGCTATCTTAGGTATTGAATATTTAAGAATATCCACTATTCATTTTCTCCGTCTATTATACTTGGCACCGTAAAGTAGTTATCCTGTGTAACAGTTGCGCTACTCATAATCAATTCATGTTCAAACGGCGCAACTTCATCTTTTCTAAGTGGTTTAGTCTCAATACAGCCATGGAACATAGGCTCTACATTGCTTACATCAACCTGATCAAGAACCCTCATGTGTTCAACAATCTGTGTAAGCTGCTCTGCTAGTAGCGACTTATTTTTCTTTGTAACATCAAGATGGGCAAGACCCGCTATCTTGTCTACCAAGTCACCTGTTATTTTCAATATATTTATCCTCTCTTTAAGAAAAAGGACCTACGCTACTTACTAACAGAGATGGATCAGAGGCTGCCCGAATCAGAGGCATGGGAGCTTATTAGGCAAATTTCTAATGGGCTTTGGCATCTCCACACCAAACTTAAAATGATTCATAGAGATTTAAAAATAGAAAACATATTTGTAGATGAAAAAGAAGAGGGCAAGGATTACTCAAAATATCAGTACTATATTGGGGATTTTGGATTGACGAGGGATAAGAATGACGCAACGACAAATTGTGGGTCGATTGAAACGAAAGCACCTGAAATACAGGCTGGGAAGTACGACACCATGGTAGATATTTGGTCACTAGGGAT
>JBAXWW010000052.1:0-9796 GCA_037128215.1 bacterium
ATAAGTTTTCGGCAGTGTCTTTCGAAAGGGTATCAATTCCCATCCAAGCCGGAAGTATAAGAATTCCAGGTTTTTGTTGCGTTTTCGATTTTGGTTGAACGCTGAAACCATTTAGAACTTGAGCTCCATCATTGTATTTTATAGGTTTCAACTGTGCAAACGAAGCACTAGAATAACAAAGTATTGCTAAAAATAGGTTTTTAATGCGAAACAGTATAAAAAGGCTAATGTGCCCGTCAATTAGGTCGTCGCTCTTTGTTAGTTGCTAAAAGGGGTGTTTAATACGCCAAAAAGCTCATTAAGCTGAAAAATGTCATCTTTTATTTTAAGTGCAATATCCTTCGCCATAGAAACGTAATCTATTCTATTGTTACGGAAATATCTTCTATGGTATGTGCTTATTATCTCATCAATTTGGTCAAGATGAAGAGCTTTGTTGATAACTTTAAAAGTATATGTTGTTTTTAACGTGTTTCCTTGAATATCAAATTGATAGCCTTTTTGAATTACGTGGCAATGGGTTTGCCTAAGATAATCAATGATAATTATCTCTTCTTCATTCAGAGATTTTTTGATTTTTTCTAGTAGATTGTATATTCTGGCAATAAGTATAAGTAGCGTGTTGTTTGGGTCAATTTTCCCGCTTTTTAATCCATAGTCAAAGTTATCATATACTTTTCTGTAATGTGATGAGATTTCAGTAAGAAGTCCCTGTGTTCTTATCCAAAAGATTGCTGTGAGCATTTCTTGTGTGTCTTCGTCGCTCTCAATTAGTAGCCTATTTATTGTGTAGTTTAGATTTAGAATCCAGCCTCTATATAGCAGAGCATCAATTGGACTTCTTTTTTCAATATCTCTAAGAAGTGTCTGCTGTTCTTCATAACTAAGTTTATTTAATGCCATAATTCACCTCTGGGTTAAACGTGGAATACTCTGTAATAACAAGTTAATCCAATTCCTATTATGGCAATTAACATAGACGCTATACATATGATACACTTGCTGTTGGGAACTTTCTCTTTTATGTAGCGATAATGATTTGCGGACAACTCAAATACTTCTAAAAACACACCTAAGCACACTATCGTTAAAACAAAACCCTCTTGTAATTCCTTTTTTGCAATAGCGTTAATCATCCATGCTAGTATTACAAGTAACACCATCATTCTTCCCACAGACCATTGCCTGATGTATTCCCAAAACTTATCAAGATTGAGATTCATACACATCCCTCCATGCTTAAAACTCAGTCGTCAGTTCTCTTAATTATCTGAATTATCACCCAAGTAAAGAGCTGAAAATCATTGGCTGTTTTTAGTAGTAACAGCTCGTTTTTATTGGTATTTCTAAACAGACGTTGATGTTGATTCTTGTTTTATAAGGTGATAATGTTGGCTGGGTTTTGAAATAGGTTCAGGGTGGAGTAAAAGGCATAACTGCAAAGAATGAATAAGAGAAATTATTATATTGTAGGGAGGTAAATAAACTGCTTGCCAGCATCAAAAGATAAAAGATGATTGGTATTCAGTTAATAATTTATGTTGAAAAATGATGAAATTAAGTTTGATAGGAAAGCATTAAATAGTTACGAAAAGGAAATACTAATACCTCATTTAAAAGATACTCTAGCCTACTATAAAAAAACCTTTTTAAGAGTTATAGAAATATGTCACGAGCTTGAAACACAATCCTTTTTTCAATTGGCCATAAAAAACCTTATTACGGCCGGTAATCTTCCAACAATATCCCCTATAGGAAATCCTACAAAAAAGTTTGTTGATGAGATAGTTGAAATGGCGAAGAGTTGTTTTATACAACCGATTGAGGAGATGGAAGCAAAATATAAAAATATAGATAGCCTAGAACAACAGGGACGCTTCTTCACAGAGTTAGCGCTGTTATGTTCATCTATAATTGAAACAGATGAAAGACTATTTTTAGTGACGCTCCCAATTTCTGGTAGCGTGCACGTTGTTGACCCTACTACCGGAAAAGAAGTTGAAAACGTCATTATAGAACCTAGAGAATATAGAATCCTATTGCATCACTTTAAGATTATAAGAGAGAGCTTGCTTGTCTCAGCAACTAACGTGCAAGATTCAATAATGACTTGGCACAAAGAACAAATGAAATGGATTACTAAGAACTGTGATTTAAAAATAAAACAAAAGGAAAGCGATAACCTTCTTGCAGGTTATAAGTTAAATAGATGGTCTTTTTTTGCAGGTATTGGGCTCTCAGTCTTATTTCTGGTCATTGGCCTTTTAGTATCAGACCCTTTTAACTTATATGTTAAAAACCAGAGATTAAGCCGTGAATATGAAAATCAGGTAAAGCTAAATAAAGTGTTAGAAGAAAAAATGCACGAAGAGACTGGCAAAGGGCTTAAACATGGTGTCTGAACTTAATATGAAGTCCCATAACAAGTTATAAAACAGGTTTGTGGGAATCTGTGGGAGTGAACACGTTAAATAGGATTAAGTGTGATGAAATAGAATTAAAATACCGAAAGCGTGGCTTACCTTGCTATACCTTGAAATCCTGAGTGGTTTTGACTTTTAGTTTAGTGCTAGATAAAATCCAGTCTCCCCGACCATAAATAAAAAAACGCCAATCCAGATGGATTGGTTTTTTTATTTATGGCGGGAGAAATATAAATAGTCCCCGACGACTTTCTAGACGAGGAGGGGTAACATTAAGGATCGCTGAGGCGAGCCGCTATATTACATACACGGCGAAGCCGAGGCCATCCAGTCTCCCCGACCACTTGATCTTTTTCCTTTATACTTCGTCAGATTCGTTTTCACTCTTCGACGTAGGATTTACCTACGCCTCAGTCGTTCAAACTCATTTTCCTTGTTTAAAGAAAAAATCTCTGCGTGGTCTTGACTGTAGTGAAAGTAAATCCAGCATCCCCCGTCCAATTAAAACCTAATACTAGATTGAAAAATCTAACTTTTTTAATCGCTTAATTAAATTTATTATCAATAAGTAGAAAGATAACTAAAAAAGGAATTGCCTTCGCAATAACCTATTGGTTGATGATAAAAAAGTTTTTCTCCATCGTTATCTATAGCATAAACAAAATTGATTCCCTGTTGGTATTCTTTCTTAACCTTTACAACAAGTGATAGGCAAGAAGTCTTTAGGCCAATATCATAAATGTAATCGGAACTATTTTTAATTAATTCATCAGGCTGCTGTTTGTCTAGATAATTAATGTCGTCTCTACATGCTAACACATAGTTATCGTAGTTGTCTTTTTTACCGATCAAGATATTATTAACTAAAAGATATTCATTATCGGAAATTGATGTAATTCCATGAAAACATGATGTGTCTGTAATCGAAGTTGCTCCACTACAGTATTTATCCAAAATATATTGAACGTATGGCGTAATTTTTGGTAACTCTTTCCGATGTATAGGATGTACTATAGGTTCTGTAGATTTTATGTTTAAAACTTCATCAAAATATTTATCTAAAAAACTCCAAAATATTATATTTATGGTAGATTTTTCATCAGCGATATCTGTCCAAGTGTTAGTAGTAAGGACATCTGTTTTAGGTAGATATTCATAACCATCGACAAATAGCTTTACGTCATAATTTTTTATCTGCGATGGATTTCTTGTCTTTACGGTATAAACATAGTCCTGACCAGCAAGCATGCGAGATATAGCATCATCAGAATATGGTCTTGTATTTGTGTTTCTTTTTGTTGCAGTTTTAATAAGGTGAATTTGTTTGTCTAAATCATTATAATAATTTTTTATTGCGACAACAACCTCTTTACGAGTCCAGTCTGATACGTGACCAAAATGGATAAGATCGCCGTTGTAGTCATCATTAAGCATGGTCGTAGGCATAGGAATGTGAACTGTAATTTTATTTACGCGGGCTTCAGCCAAATCAGCTATCGCACTAAATATCGCATTTTTTTCACAGCTTTGAAAATATACACCAATTACTGTTATGTTAACATCATCCAGAGAATCGCTATAATATTTATTAGCTACATCTCCAAACTCTCCACTCCAAGTTTCTTTGAATGATTCATTTTGGTAATGGTCGCTAAAATTAACAAGGATTGGATCACCATTAGTTAGGAAAGTAATGTGTCCTCCAATCTTTTTGACCATATCTACAACTTGTCTATTGTTATTTAGCACTGCAAAATTATGTCCTATAAATTCTTGATGAAGATGTGTGACAATAAGGTGCTGCTTACGGTCTTGGCTAAAAACCATAGAAGAGATAAAAAGTAGTAAAAATAATAATATATTACGCATAGAAACCCTAGTTATCAGCAGCAACATTTGTGCCATGATTTAATGTATAACAATTACTGTAATTTACTACGCGTAGACATCAAAAGACACTCAGTAAACTGTATATTAATATTACATGTGTGTTTATATTATTACAGGAGTACTTTCAAAATGCTGCTACTACACATTGCTGTACGCAACTCTGCGCAGCTTTTTAATGGTCAGCAAATAGAAGTGGCTCCAGTGAACTCATGTGAAATAGAAAGTAATAGAAAATACGGATATTAAATAGTTTGAGACAGCGTTAGCTATTATCACTTTCTACGGGGATTGCGGGGATGGGTATATTAAATATGATTAGAAAGAATGAACTGTGTTGAAAGTGTAAAAGCTGGTAAGCCCATAATTCTATATATTATTTATCTGGGCCACTAAAGACCACTCTTATCCATCTTTTTTCTCTTGGCTCTCTTGTTCCAGCTGGATAACGCTCTGTTTCAATAGGAATAACTGCGTGCTTTAAACGTATAGGGTTAATCTTCCATTGATCTTGAATATATTTTGTTCTATAATGGTTAATTAAGGTTGAAGTTTTATATAAGGGAGCTTGTTTGATAGCCTTTAACGTGTTTTCCTATAAGAGAAGTATAGTATGTTAAAAAAAATTTTTAATCTTTTTATATTTTCAATAATCTTTTTGTTTTTGTCATCTTGTACAATGGTAAAGACAAATAGTCACCGTTACAATAATACAACAGGCTCTAGTAATGATAATAATGGACAAAACATAGCTTCTTCTACAAAAGAGATTACTGCTTTTTCTATTTTGGGTTTACCAGCAACTGTAGAAGGACTAAATATTTATCTTACATTACCATTTGGATCATCTGTTAGTTCTTTAGTTCCAACGATAACTCATACCGGTTCGAGTATATATCCAGCTTCAGGAATAGCGAGGAATTTTGTAGAACCAGTTACTTACACTGTTACAGCTGGTGATGGGTCTACAGAAGTTTATACAGTAACGGTAACAGTTGCTGCTCTTAATGTCTTATCTCCTGATAAAGAAATAACTTCTTTCTCTATTTTAGGTGCTTCTGGAAATATCATTGGTACAAATATTTCCGTTACATTGCCCTCAGGTACAAATGTTACCTCTCTGTCTCCTAACTTGACCATTTCAAATAAAGCAAGTGTAAATCCAGGCTCAGGAATATCACAAAATTTTACAAATCCAATAGTATACACTGTCACAGCAGAAGATGGCTCTACAGAGAATTATACTGTGACGGTAATAGTAGCTAACTCAAGCTATAAGGAAATAACTTCTTTTTCTATATTAGGAATTTTAGGAACAAGAGTTGGAACAAATATTTCTGTTATAGTTCCATATGGCACTGTTGTAAGTTCACTAACTCCAACTATAGTATATACAGGTCTCAGCGTAAATCCAGCAAGTGGTTTAGTACACGACTTTACAAATCCTGTTATATATACAGTAACTGCAGCAGATAGCTCCTCACAACAATATACAGTAACGGTAACTGTTTCTCCACAGCTTGCTGGTGATAAGGTTACTTTTAGCGCTGATGGTATAAGTTTTAATTTTGTATATGTCCCTGGTGGATTAAGTTTTCCTGTTAATATAGAAGATTCTGAGTCAGGGACAGTCGCTAATGCCTATTGGATAGGAGAAACAAAAGTAACTTATGAACTATGGAATACAGTAAAAACATGGGCAACATCAAACGGCTATACATTTTCTAACACTGGAGTAAAAGGTAGTTGGGGAAGTGGTTCTGTTATGCAACCGGTTACAACAATTAACTGGCGAGACGCTGTTATATTTAGTAATGCTTTAACAGAGTGGTATAATGCAAAAAAAGGAACAACTTATACTTGTGCTTATTATTCCAACTCAGGTTATACAACACCGATAAGAGTATCAACAAATGTAAAATCTCTTTGTTCTACACTTGGATGTCAAGACAAACCATATGTAAAAGCTTCAGCAACAGGTTTTAGGCTTTTAAATAATAAAGAATTTGAATTAGCAGCAAGGTATATTGGAACAACAGCACCAAGTACTTCTCCTCTATCAACAGAAAGAAAAACAACATCTGTGGGTGGTGTCACTTATTACTGGACACCAGGAGACTATGCAAGTGGTGCAAATGCTGACTATACAAACGCAACTGCTACGCGATCAGTTGCTTGGTATAATGCTAGTGGTACTCAAGCTGTAGCACTATTAAATCCTAACTCATTAGGTCTATATGACATGAGTGGTAACGCCTTTGAATGGAATTATGACTATATGCCTTCAACATCTTATCGTATTTGGCGTGGTGGAAGTTGGTATTTTTATAATCCTTTCTACTTAGTAGTTAGTGCTGATGATTATAATTATTCTTATGAGGCTAATATTAACACAGGCTTCCGTTTAGGGAAGACAGCTTTTTAAAATTGGAGGTAAGTATGTTGAATAAATGGTTTATAAAATTGTTTCTTTTTAGTTTTATATTAATGTTTTTTATATCTTCCTGTAAGTCTTTAACTGGTGATAAAAACATTACAGCGAAAGATTCATCTTCTGTATTAGAGACTGTAGCTACACCTACTATGTCTCCTGCAGGTGGAACTTACTCTGTGAATAAAAGTATTACAATAAGTTCTGCCACAGATGGAGCAACGATACACTATACAACAGATGGGGCAATGCCTAGTTCATCTTCTAATGTTTATTCAAGTCCTATATCTGTAACGAGTAGTAAAGTTATAAATGCAATAGCTTTAAAAGACGGTATGGCAAATAGTGCCGTTATTAGTGAAGAATATGTTATAAATATTCCATTAGCAATTGGTGATGCTTACCAAGGTGGTGTAGTTGCTTATATATTACAAGCAGGAGACCCTGGTTATGAGGCAGGGGTTCAACATGGGTTAATTGCTGCGATAGCTGATCAAAGTCCTGATGCAGGCATAGTGTGGGCGATTCCTTTCTATCAATCTACTTTTGTGCCAGGAACACTATTGACGCTCGGAAGTGGCTCAGCAAACACAGATAAAATCATTGCGCAGAATAATGCTGGTAGTACCTATGCTGCCGGTTTGGCACGAGCCTATAGAGGAGGTGGATTCAACGACTGGTATTTGCCTAGCAAAGATGAATTAAATAAACTTTATATAAACAAAGGCCTAATTGGTGGTTTTGTTGATGCTAGCGGCTATTGGAGTTCTTCTGAATGCGGTGCTGCTAACTTAGGTTGGTATACTTACTTTAGTGATGGATCTCAGGGGTGTATAAGTAAAAACTCCAATGTATATATACGAGCTGTCAGGTCTTTTTAACTATTAATGTCTCTTTATCTAATTACTCAATTTTTCTAATGTCGTTATTGCATTCTTCGGAAATAAATAATTTTCCAGCAACGTAAATAATTCCGTTTGGACAACTAAATGTAGCAAGATCTAATGTTCCATCTTTATGCCCTTTGTGTTCTACTATACCGGAAAATGTAGTTACCTGGGTTGTCTCAATTACTATTTTACGAATGGTATTAGAACCGTTGTCTACAACATATAAGTTAGTACCATCAGTTGTTATGCCAAATGGCCTAGCAAATCTTGCATTAGATGCAATGCCATCTTCCCAACCATAAAAATCAGCAGAACCGGCAAGAGTTGTTACCATGCCTGTAGATATTTCAATTTTACGAATTGTATGATTTTCTGTAACGTATAGATAGTTTCCATTACTAGTTATTCCGTAAGGATAATTAAATTTTGCATTAGTTCCTGTTCCATCAATAGAACTATTCTCTCCAGCAGAACCGGCAAGAGTAGTTACGTTTCCATTAGCTATAACTATTTTACGAACAACCTGATTATTTGTATCTGCAACGTATAAATTAGTACCATCAGTTGTTACGCCGTAAGGATAATTAAATTTTGCATTGGTACCAGCTTCATCAAGAAAACCACTATCTCCAGCAGAACCAGCAAGTGTTGTAACTTCTCCAGAAGAAATAACAATTTTGCGGATAGTACTATTTCCTGTGTCTGCTACAAACAGATTAGTACCATCAGTTGTTATTCCATTAGGATAATAAAATCTTGCGTTCACGCCAGTTGCATCATTAGAACCGCTTGCTCCTGCAGTGCCAGCTAACGTTGTTACCGTAGCTGTAGCTATCTCAATTTTACGAATGGTGTTATTAGCAGAATCTGTAACATATAAATTAGTTCCATCACTTGTAATTCCGTTAGGATAATTAAATCTTGCGTTAGCTCCAGTTCCATTAAGAGAACCACTTTCTTCTGCTTCACCAGCAAGAGTATTTACTACTCCAGTAGAGATAACTATTTTACGAACTGTGTGGTTACCTATATCTGTAACATATAAATTATCATTATCAGTTGTTATGCCATAAGGAGTCCAAAATTTTGCATTAGTTCCAGTTCCATCGTTAGAGCCACGTTGTTCAACAGTACCAGCAAGTGTTGTTACCGTAGCTGTAGCTATCTCAATTTTGCGAATTGTACGATTGGCAGTATCTGTCACATATAAATTGGTACCATCAGTTGTAATTCCGTTAGGAAGATAAAATCTTGCATTAGAACCAGTTCCATTCAGCGAACCAATTTCTCCGGCAGTACCCGCAAGAGTTGTTACAACTCCAGTTGATATAACAATTTTTCGGATATTCAAGTTGTTGGTGTCAGATACATATAAATTAGTGCCATCAGTTGTTATTCCGCTAGGATAACTAAATTTTGCATTAACGCCAGTTCCATCATTAGAACCACTTTCTCCATTAGTACCGGCAAGAGTTGTTACTGTAGCTGTAGTTATCTCAATTTTACGAATGGTATGAATATCAGAATCTGTAATATATAAATTAGTACCATCAGTTGTTATTCCTTTAGGATTAAAAAATCTTGCATTAACTCCTATTCCATCACCCCAACCAAGGGCTAGAAAATTATTAGTAAATATTTGTGCTATGTTACTAATTCCATTTATTACGCCAGAATTACAAGACAGACTTGCACCTTCAGATATTACAGAACCGGCAAGAGTTGTTACCTCAGCAGTGGCTATGACAATTTTACGGATTATAGCACTACTCTCTCCTACTAAATCTACCACGTATAAATTAGTCCCATCAGTTGTTATATAGGATGGTCTACTAAATCTTGCATCAGAACCTATAGCGTCTATAGATCCTGTCTGCCCAGGAGAGCCAGCAAAAGTGCTAACTTCTCCAGTAGCTATAATTATTTTACGAATTATATTATTACCTGTATCGGCCACATATAAATTAGTTCCATCTGATGTTATGTCTTGAGGATTATTAAAGTTTGCGTTAGAACCTGTGCCGTCGTCTGAACCTCTTCCGCCAATCGAACCTACAAAGTGACTAACGTGTAGAGAACTACCGCTTGTACTTAGAGTATAAGTTGCTGCAGCTATGGCAGAATCTGTTAGTCCAGTTTTGACAGCAATAGCTTTTATAGTTAAT
>JBAXWW010000053.1:0-9763 GCA_037128215.1 bacterium
CGCCTCCCAGCCCTCGTGTTTCTGACTTGCAATGTAGTTTACACAGGCCTCTCGTTGAGCATCCAATGTGTTAAAAGCCTGGTCTAAACCCTCGGTAGTGGACTTTCTTGTGTATATTGCACATCTCATAGTTTAAAGAATGCAAATCCGCTACAATGTACACCACTGATTTCTTTTGCAAGCATTGAAAGCGATTTATAGTTCTTACCTTTGTACTCAAAGCCACTTTGTAGAACTTTAACTTCCAATAAATTTCCCTTGTATGTCTTTTTGATAATCGTTCCAGGCAGAGGCATTCTTTTGTTCTTACTAGGTTTAGGATTTTCTTTTTTGCCTCTTTCATCATTCAGCTTACCAAGATCCTTAAGTGGGTTTACCTCTTCAATCAGTTTGTTAATTTCGTCTTTAGCCTCTTTCTTTAACCCACCAAGAGTGTTTTCTTGAATCCTGTGTGCAATGTGCTTGATGAGGGATTTTTTGTTGTTGTTTTGAAAGCCTTTTTCACTCCCAAACACCTCAATGTACTTTGCCTTAAGTTCCTTAATCGCCATTCCTTCCAAAACCTTAATCTGACTTAAAATTGAATCTTTCATGGCTTCAGCCTCCTTGTTTTTTATCTACCTTAAGGACATATAGTCCATAGAATAGCCATAAAGTGTAGCTATATAATGCTAATTTTGAGCTAAATTAGAGGCTGAATGGCACTCAATTTTTGACATGTTTTTCACATATCTTGACTTGCTGAATTTGAATTTCTTATGTATGATTTAGCGACTGAATCCAAATAAAAATTGATACAAGGGGAAAGATGTATATGTCAAAGCTAACTCTTCAAAAACTCGAAAGCCACTTATTAAAAGCCGCAGACATCATTAGAGGCAAAATGGACGCCTCTGAATACAAGGAATTCATATTCGGTTTATTGTTCTTAAAACGAATGAGCGATCAATTTGAAGAAGAGCAGGAAAAACTAGTTAAAAAACTTCAAGAGCAAGGATTAAGTGAAAAGTTAATAGAGGAAGAGCTTAATAACCCTGATCAATATTCTTTTTATGTACCAGATAAAGCCAGATGGTCTAATTTAAAACACACAAAAGAAGGTGTTGGCTCTGAATTGAACAAAGCACTTGCGTCTCTTGAAGAAGCAAATAATGATGATCTAGAAGATGTACTTAAGCACATTAACTTTAATAGGAAAGTCGGACAGAAGACAATATCGGATTCTACTTTAATAGATTTCATCGAACATTTTGATAAACAAAGACTACGAAGTTCAGATTTTGAATTCCCTGATCTTCTAGGCTCAGCCTATGAATATTTGATAAAATATTTCGCGGATAGTGCTGGGAAAAAAGGTGGAGAATTCTATACCCCTGCTACTGTTGTTAGATTATTAGTTCAAATTACAGAACCGAGGGAAGGAATGGAAATCTACGATCCAACAGTAGGTTCAGGCGGTATGCTCATACAATCAAAGCAATACGTAGAAGAAGCTGGCGGTAATAGCAGAGATTTGTTCTTAGCTGGACAAGAAGATAACGGAACAACGTGGTCTATATGCAAAATGAATATGATTTTACATGGCGTAAATTCAGAACATATTAAACAAGGTGACACACTAAAAGAGCCAGAGCATGTTATAAATGGAGAAATTCAAAAATTTGATAGAGTTATAGCAAATCCTCCATTTTCTCAAAACTATTCAAAAACAGACATGAAATTTAAGGATCGTTTTCATACTTTTATGCCTGAAACTGGGAAAAAAGCGGATCTAATGTTCGTTCAACACATGGTTTATTCTCTAAAACAAAATGGTAAATGTGCCGTAATAATGCCTCATGGCGTATTGTTTAGAGGAAGCGATGAGCGAGATTGCCGTAAAAAGTTTATTGAAGATGGGGTTCTAGAGGCTGTTATTGGTTTACCACAATCATTGTTTTATGGAACCGGAATACCTGCATGTATTTTAGTATTAAACAAAGAAGGTGCTCAAGACAGAGACTCTATACTGTTTGTTAATACTGATCGAGAGTTTAAAGAAGGCAAAAATCAAAACGTATTAAGGCAAGAAGACATTGAAAAAATCACTTATGTTTATAGAAACAAGGAAGAAATAGAAAAATATTCTCGTTTTGTAACAAAGCAGGAACTCGAGTCTGAAGATTATAATTTAAATATCCGCAGATATGTTGACAATTCGCCAGAACCAGAGCCACAGGATGTTAGAGCTCATATTAAAGGTGGAACTCCTATCAAAGAAATCGACGCATTGAACGATTATTATGTTTTATATCCTGGCATCAGAGAAGAGTTATTCGTAAACAGAGATAATGGATCTAAGTACGCTGATTTCATCAAAGAGATAGACTCTAAAAACAAAATAAAAACTGTTGTAGAAAATTCAAAACCAGTTAAACAAAAGAATATTGAATTTATTAATGCTGTAAATAAATGGTGGCAAGATAATGTTGAAGAGCTATCTAAATTGCCACAAAACAAAGATGTATTTGAATTTAGAAGAAAGGCTCTGAACTCAATATGGGATAAAACAAAATCATTTAATATGTTGGGGCTTCATAAAGTAAGAGGAGCATATGCTACCTTCCATAACTTATTAGAAGCTGATTTTAAATCCATTGCATCAAGTGGCTGGAACCCCGAATTAATACCAGAAGAAGATATTTTAAAATCCCAGTTTCCAGAAATATTAGAACAAATTGAAAATGACAGAGACAGAATAGCAGAACTTGAAGCATTATTTGCAAGTATAGATGATCCTGAAGAGGAAGTTAATGACGAAGAATCCGGAGTGTTATCAAAAGAGATTGCTAAAGAGCTAAAAGATAAAAAGAAAGATCTTTCGGGAGAGCTGAAAGCTATAAATAAGCTTTTAAGAGACCTCGTTAGTGATAGAAAGAAAGGCTTGAGCGTTCATATAGAAATCAACAAAAACAATAAAATTAAGGAAGAATTAGAAAATAAAATTACAGAAATTGATAATAAGCTCTCAAATCACACTAGGTTAGAAACTGAACTAAAAGATCTAAAAGCTAATATCAGAGCTTCTGAGAACAAAAAAGATGAATTAGTTGCCTCTGCAAGGCAAAAAATAACAGAAGCAGAAGCGCAAAATCTAATTTTGGAAAGATTTAGACAAACATTAGTTAATGAATATGAATCTAGATTAAAAGTTTATGTAAATGAACTTACAAAAGCGCTAGAAAATCTATGGGATAAATATTCTGCTACCAGTGAACAGATAATTAGAGAGAGAGATAAGGCAACCAAGCAGTTAAATGAGTTTTTAGTGGAGCTTGGGTATGTGGATTAAAGAACGTATAGATACAGTTGCTGATATAATAAGCGGTGGAACTCCAGCAAGGGATAACCCAAAGTACTGGGGGAAAGGTTGCTTATGGGTTACACCAACTGACATTACAAAATGCACAGGCAATTATATAGACAACAGCGAAGAAGAAATAACGCTGGATGGCTTAAGAAACTCTTCTGCTAAATTACTGCCCAAAGGGACAATTTTACTTACTTCAAGAGCCACTATTGGAGAAGCTAAAATTGCAACCAGAGAAATGACGACTAATCAAGGCTTTAAAAGTTTGAAAGCAAATAATCGCATAAACAATGTTTTTCTCTATTATCAAATTTTATTAAATAAAAACCTGTTTGAAAGATTTGCTGTTGGTAGTACTTTCCCTGAAATTAATAAACCAGACACATCAAGAATCTTAATTGATTACACACCTAATATCAAAGAACAGCAAAAAATAGCAACAATTCTTGAAACAATAGATACCGCAATTGAAAAAACAGAAGAACTTATTAATAAATATGAACAAATAAAAGAAGGAATGATGCAGGATCTATTTACACGTAGCGTAGATAAAAATAGCAAACTCCGCCCAACATATCAAGAAGCTCCTGAATTATATAAATCCGAGCTGGGATTATTGATCCCTAAGGATTGGATTGTAGCTATCATGGAAAAGATAGCTACAATAAACATGGGGCAGTCGCCATCATCAACAACGTATAATGAGAAAAATATAGGGCTACCTTTCTTGCAGGGTTGTGGCAATTTTGGGCAAATTAATCCAAATACTAACGTTTTTTGTTCTTCACCTTTAAAAACGACTAATTGTAACGAAATATTATTAAGCGTTAGAGCACCTGTTGGTATGATAAATCTAGCAGACCAAAAATATTGTATTGGACGAGGACTTGCTGCTATTTGTGGACTAGACGTTACCACAATATATCTATTTTATTATATGTTGCTAAATTCAAATAAATTAGAAAAACTGGGTCAAGGTTCTACTTTTACGGCAATTGGCTCAAGAGAACTTAAAAACTTTATAGTTGGTTTCCCAAAAACGAAAGAAGAACAGAACAGGATAGTTTCTGTTCTTACTTCACACGACTTATTGATAAAATGTGAAATTAAGAATAAAGAAAAACTCCAGCAACAAAAACAGGGTTTAATGCAAGATCTATTAACTGGAAAGGTGCGAGTTAAATTAGAAGAGGAATCTAAATAATGAGTGAGTATAAATTTGTAGAAAAACCATTTTTAGACCAGCTTTTAGCCTTGGGCTGGACTGTTATAAATCAAGGTGCCGGCATCCCACAAGATCCTTCTAAAAGCTTAAGAGCCAATTTTAGAGATGTTGTTTTAAAAGAAGAATTATTTAAGTCATTAAAAGGAATTAATAAAACCGAAGATGGCAAATCATGGATAACAGATCATCAACTTGAAGAAATATATGATGATTTAACGTCAGCATCTGGATCATTAATAGAAGCTAATCAGGAAATACAGGAAATGCTTTATAAATATACTCTTGATGAAAACAAACTTACTGGAGATAAAAGTCCAGATGTAAAAATTATTGATTTTCAAAATCCTTTAAAAAACAGCTTTATCGCTATAAACCAGTTTAGAATTGATACTCCTGGGCGAGTTAAAGATTTTATTATTCCTGATATAGTTCTTTTTGTTAATGGACTTCCTCTTGTTGTTATTGAATGTAAGGATAACAACGAATTTACATCAAACCCATTGAGCGAAGCAATGATCCAACTATGGAGGTACAGTAACCAAAGAAGCCTAACACAAGAAGCTGGGTTAAAAGAAGGCGAAGAAAAGCTATTTCATTTTAACCAGTTTGTCATTGCAACGCATGGCGAAGAAGCAAAATATGGATCTATTACTTCAAATTCAGAGCAATATTTCTATAACTGGAGAACTATCTATCCTAAAGAAAATGAAAAGTTTACCCCTCCCCTTGGCAAAATAAGAGAACAAGAAACACTAATACAAGGAATGCTCCCAAAGGAAACCTTGCTTGACATAGTAAGAAGTTTTACAATTTTTATGCATATAGGAGAAAATACTGTTAAGGTTGTACCTCGTTATCAACAATACAGAGCTGTTTGTAAAATTATATCAAGACTAAAATCTGGAAAAAATCACCATGAACGATCTGGAGTTGTTTGGCATACGCAAGGATCTGGAAAATCGCTTACAATGGTTTTTCTTGTAAGACGATTAAGACGCGTTGAAGAATTAAAGGATTACAAAGTAATCTTGGTTAACGACCGAACAGACCTTGAAGAACAGCTCACTAATACGGCTGCTTTAACTGGCGAAACAGTAAAAGTTATTGATAGCAGCAAGTCTTTAAAAGAAAATTTGGCTAATGATTTTTCAAACCTTAATATGGTTATGATCCACAAATTTATGGAGAGGAATAACAATTCTCCCGAATATATTAATAATACAATTAGCAGTAATATCCCAAAGTTTGAACATTTTGGAGTAGTAAACAGCTCAGAAAAAATACTGATACTTATAGACGAAGCTCATAGAACCCAGTCAAGTGATCTTGGTAATAACTTATTTGGGGCATTCCCAAATTCCTCTAAGATAGCTTTTACAGGCACCCCATTAATCACAGACAGGCACAAGGATAAAACAATTAACCGTTTTGGTGGAAGAGCAGAATACCTTGATACTTATAAGCTAAAAGATTCTGTTGCTGATGGTGCAACAGTTCAAATACTTTACGAAGGAAAAACTGCAGACACCGCTGTTAAAGCAAAACACGAGTTTGACAGAAAGTTTGAGGATTTATTTAAAGATAGAACAGCAGAAGAACTTGCTAAAATAAAACAGAAATATGGAGCTATCGGTGATATATTTGAGGCTGAAGGTAGAATTCAGGAAATAGCGGATGATATCGTTGAACACTATATTACAAAAATATTGCCTAATGGTTTTAAGGCTCAGGTTGTCTGCCACTCTAAAGATTCCGCAATAAAATATAACAAGTGTATTAAAAAATCATTGGATGAATATATTGGAAAGCTTAAAGAACAAAACAACCATGAACTATTAAAAAATGTTCAATTTTTAAAGGCTGCTGTTGTAATTTCGTCAGATGGAACCAATGAAAAAGCAGAAATTACGATGGCACGAAAACTTGCAAAAGAAAATAATGTGATTGAGAACTTTAAAAAGAAATTTGATTACAATAGAACCGAAACAGGAATTACATTCCTTATTGTATGCGACATGCTCCTTACAGGGTTCGATGCCCCAATAGAACAAGTAATGTACCTAGATAAAAAAATATCTGAGCACAACTTACTCCAAGCTATTGCAAGAGTTAACAGAGTATTTGGCGGTAAAACAAAGGGCTACATAATCGATTACGTTGGGCTTGCCAATCACCTAAAATACGCCTTATCAATTTATTCTACAGAAGAACAACAAGAAATTCTTGACTCCTTTAAGGGTGTAGAAGCTGAAATACCAGTTCTACAAGACAGATATAAAAGGCTGCTGTCACATTTTCAGGATGCTGGTATTACAGATATTAGGTCGTTTGTCGAACAGAAAATTAAAGATGCTGAGTCGGAATACGAACTATTAGATAGAATACTCGATAGTTTAGAAGATATTAAACGTCGTGAGACATTTAATGTGTATTTTAAAAACTTTATAGCAAGTTTAGATGTTGTTGTGCCAAATCCTGTAGCACAAGAATATTATATACCAACAAAGAGGTTTGGCTATATTCATGCTAAAGCTAAACAGCGTTACAAAGATAACTCTATATCAATTGCTGGTGCTGGTGAAAAGGTAAGGAGACTTATTGATGAACACTTAATAGGTTTGGGTATTAACCCTAAAATACCACCCACTGAATTATTCTCAGATAATTTTATTGTGGAGCTAAACAAGAACCTATCTGCTAAATCTAAAGCCTCAGAAATGGAGCATGCTATTAGAAAGCACATCAAGATACATCTACACGAGGATCCTGTCTTCTATGGGAATATAAGCGAAAAGCTAGATAATGCTATTAAAAAATATGAAGAAGACTGGGAACAGCTTTACCAAGACTTGTTCTCATTACGATCAGAAGCACATGAGGGAAGAAAAAATATTATAGATGGTCTAGAACCTTCTGAGGCTCCTTTCTATGACTTGATTAAGGTTTTGGGTTATGGCAGTAATGATTACGAAGTTGGTCAGAGCGATGATAAAAAAATAAAAGATACCATTAGAAAAATGTACGAAGAGTTCCAAAACACAATAGATATCGTTAATTTTTGGAATAACTCCTCTGAAAAAAAGAAGCTGCGAAGTTCATTAAGTCAAATAATTCTTGCTTCAGGTATAGAAGAATTAATAAATAAAAGAGAAAACATTATTACAGAAATAATGCAACTCGCTAAAGTAAGGCATGATGAAATTATCGCTGGGATAAATGAAAATGGAACTATTTAAATACCACGATATCGAATATAGCGTTTCTAAAAGCAACCGTCGTACTGCTAGTTTATTCATCGAAAGAGATGGTTCAGTTTCACTAATTGTGCCTAAGGAGCTAACTCAAGCAAAAATAGAAAATATAGTTAAATCTAAACGTAATTGGATTTATAAAAGTCTCGCTGAGTGGAATGATCTTAATTCCACAAAAGTTAGACGAGAATTTACTAGTGGCGAAGGGATATTATATCTTGGTAGAAACTACAAATTGATAGCTTCAGAAAACTTAAATACTGATATCACTGTCGGAGAAAACTATTTTATACTAAACACGTCTCAAATAACTAATTGTTACAATATTTTAAAGTCTTTCTACAAAGAAAGAGGCTCAAAGAAAATAGCAACTAGAGTAAATCTGTATAAAAACAAAATAGGTGTCTCACCAAGATCTATTAGGATCCAAAATATCGGGAATAGATGGGGGTCTTGTACAAAAGACGGCAATCTTAATTTTCACTGGAAAATAATGATGGCGCCACTCTCTATAATTGATTATGTAGTTGTTCATGAGCTGGTACATCTAAAGTATAAAACACACAACGCTAAATTTTGGAATGAAATTGATAAAGTCATGCCAGACTACCTAAAACGCAAAAACTGGTTAAGGGACCATGGAGCAGGATTGGATCTATAGGGGGTAGACCAATGAAATTTTGCTATATTGATGAAAGTGGTACTGGTAGTGAACCATATGCAATTATGGTCTCAACTATAGTAGATGCGACAAGAATGCATGTCGCAAAAAAAGAATGGAAAGAACTGTTAAAAAATCTTTCTGGAGTAATAAAAAGAACAATTGACGAATTCCACATGAGAGACTTTTATAGCGGTAATGGTAAATGGAGGAATATAGACGGCCCTACTAGGTCAGAAATAATTTCTCTAATTATAAATTGGTTTAAAAATGACAGAAAACATTCAGTCTCATTTAGTGGGATAAACAAAGAGTTATATAGAAGTTTAAAAGCATCTGATACTAAATTAAAAGAAACTAAAAGTATTTGGTGCATGTTGGCATTACACCAGATCCTTGTCGTCCAAAAATATTTTAATAATGAAAAAAAGAATAAAGGCAATACCGCTTTTATCTTTGATGAGGAGGTTAGAGAAGAAACCAATCTTATTAAGTTAGTTAATTCTCCTCCCGCATGGACGGATACTTATTATAAAAGAGGGAAAAAGCAGGAACAGTTGGATCAGGTTATTGATGTTCCATACTTTAGTGATTCGCGTGGAGCTTGTTTGTTACAGATGTCCGATCTAATAGCGTATATCCTCAGAAGACATGTAGAAATACAAGAGGACAAAAGCCCTTTGAAATACTCTGACGAAAAACAAAAAATAGAGACTTGGGTTAACACCATCGTAGAGATGTCTTTACCTAAGAGTACAAGATATATGTCTAAAGGTCGCGATGAATGCTCTGATTTTTTTTATAAGTATGCCCCTGCATCTCTTAGAGATCTAGGGTAGAAGCAGCACTCCCCTTCTTATTTAGGAATTTTAATAACCTGAATAACTTTTCCCTCTACTATGTATGAAAAATCATCCTTTTCATGAATAATGATGGGAGGGTAATTTTTATCAGACTCAGATATTAAGACGATCTGGTCATTATCTTTATCGCGTATAAATTTTTTGATGTTAGCGTGACCTTCTATAGTAGACAGCACATAATCCCTGTCTTTAATATTCTTATCACTAGTATCTATCAAAACATAATCACCATCTTCTATATTTTTGTTTTTAATGTTGGCCTTATTCATAGAATCGCCGACAGCTTTTATTGCAAAGATGTCTTTCACTTTTTTAACTATACTAGATGATACTCTCAAGAAGCCCTCAAACCTTTCTTCAGCACAAAGGGTTGCAACACCACAATTAGCAACACCCAATACTGGTATAAGCACA
>JBAXWW010000054.1:0-9654 GCA_037128215.1 bacterium
GAGATGAATTCGTAATAAATGATTTCTATAATTATTTTAAACCAACATTCTCATGGTTAACTAGCAAGGATGTAGAAAAAGCATACTTGAAGGCTAAATTAGAATTAAATAAATTTAAAAAATCTCTTTATAATTTATACAACGAGGCTCTTCAGACTATAGATAGTTCTAACAGAGAAGGGATTATAATAGTTGGCAGGCCTTATAATGTTAATGATAGTGGGATCAATCTGAATCTTGCCAGTAAATTAAGAGATCTTTATGGAATTAATGTGCTTCCTTTGGATCTTATAGAACTCATGGATGATAATATAGACGAGATCAATCAGAATATGTTCTGGGGATATGGCAGAAAAATCCTTGCCACTCTTAAACAGATAAGATCCAATAAAAAACTTAACATCATCTATGTTACTAATTTTCAATGTGGACCTGATTCTTATATAAAACATTTTGCACCAACAGCTCTTGGTAAATCATATCTTACTTTACAGTTTGATGGACATGGTAACGATGCTGGAATGTTGACAAGGTGCGAAGCGTATCTTGATAGTAAAGGAGTTTTTAATTTACCTGTAGTATCATCAGCTACAGTTACTCCAGTCAAGAAACCAATCAAAAAAACTATTAAGGAAATATCAAGGAGTGCAGAACTATGAGCCTAGAGAAAAAAAATGATTTAAAAGGTAAGACACTTTATATACCAGGTATGGACCATGCTGCGTCTAGGTTATTTTGTTCTGTTTTTAAGTCTTTAGGTGTGAATGCAATACCAAATATTCATTCAGATTCTAAGACATTGGAACTTGGATCAAAATATACCAGCGGAGAGGAATGCCTACCTGAGAAAGTCACGATAGGTGACTTTATGAAAGTTGTACTATCTCCAGATTTTGATGTTGAGAATACAGCTTTTTTTATGCCGATATCAAATGGTCCATGTCGTTTTGGCCAGTATGCACCATATTTTAAACAGATACTTAAAAAAACAGGTCATGGTGATGTTAAAGTAATTAGCCCTTCAGGAGAGGATGGTTATAGTGGTGTGGCAGAAAACACCAATACAATGTTGAGAAAGGGTTGGACTGCCTTAATATCTGCCGACATTGTTAGAAGAATGCTGCATAAGGTACGTCCTTATGAAAAAATGAAAGGTACTACCGATAAAGTTTTTGATAGAGCCCTTGAAAGGTTGGAATATATATTATCAAAGAAAGATATTTCTGCTGGAAAAGCTAACGCTATGGTCGTAGATGCATTAAAAGAGATCAAGCGTGAGTTCATGCATATACCGGCTGATTACACCAAGGATAGGCCTCTTATAGGTGTTGTTGGAGAGATATTTTGCAGACTTAATGAGTTCTCAAATAATGATCTTATCAGACATGTGGAAGAATTAGGTGGTGAGTGCTGGCTTAGCGATATGGCTGAGTGGTTGTGGTATGCGAATTGGGAAGAAAGAAAAAATCTTGGTTATGCAGGGAAAGGTGCTTTTTCCAAAGAATCTGTAATCTCTAGGGTTAAACAATTTGTACAACACAGAGATGAAAAGAAACTATATAATGTTTTCAAGAATGAATTTCTTGGTTATGAAGAACCAGAAAAGGTTGAAACTACATTGGCCCTTGCAAATCCATATTTGTATGCAGAAACAGCGATAGGAGAGACAATACTAAGTGTAGGAAAAGCAGTTTATCTTTATGGTAAGGGGGCAGATGGTATTATAGATATAAGTCCATTTTCATGCATGAACGGAATTGTTAGCGAGGCTGTCTATCCAGTTGTTAGTAAAGATCATAATGATTTTCCGATTAAATCTCTTTATTTTGATGGGACATCGATTGCTTCCATAGAAAGAGACTTGCCGATATTTATGGAGATGGCTAGAGGATATATGAAAAGAAAAACAAAAAAACGAACGTATCCTTGGTATTTTAACGTTAGATAATGGAAAGATATACAAAGCACATTAATTTTTCTTCTATAGGTGTAGAAGGTCAAAAAAAACTTATTAGAGCTAGGGTCTTAATTATTGGAGCTGGTGGTCTTGGTACTAACTTTGCCAGCCATTTTGCAAGAGCAGGGGTTGGCGAGATCTTTGTAATAGACAAAGACAAGGTAGAGCTTGGTAATCTTCAGCGTCAATGGTTGTATGATGAACAGGACATAGGTGAGTATAAGGCGAAAGCTGCTGTTGTAAGGTTAAGAAAAATAAATTCAGAGATAAAAATAGATTATTCCATCGCTGAATTTAATTCGGATAATGCAAAACAACTTACTAAGGGTTTTGATCTTGTTATTGATGCTACAGATAATTTTAAAACTCGTTTAATTATAAATGATGTCTGTAAAAATCACGGTATACCGTGGATATTTACTGGCATATTGGGTGCAGAGGGTCAGACAATGTTGATAGTCCCAGGCCTTACAAAAGACCTAAGGGATGTTCTAAATTACAATGGTGAATTCAATTCTGGTAATTTTAATGAACTTGAACCAAATATAAAAAGCAGTGTATTAGCGCCTTCCGTTAGTATAATGTCTTCAATGGCTGTTATCCTTTCTTTTAAACTCCTTTTGGGGGAATACGAAGATAGTGTTAATAGACTCTTTGTTTTTGATACATGGAAAAATAAATTAAAAACTCTAAATATTTAGCAACTTGATATAATAACTTGACAAAAAAAATAAGACATGTTATAATGTGATTATTGAAATATTAAACGGGGGTACGTAAAATGAAGAAAATACTTTTTATAGCCGTAACAACTCTGATTTTCACAGCCTGTGCAGGGCGAGCGGATCATTCTGGTTCAGGTAATACAAGTATTAACTTGTCCTCTGCTGAGCTTGAACAACAGATAATTAGTGCAGATTTTTGCACAGCTATTAACTTACTAGAAACTAATACAAATACTTCAATTGATTCTGCAACGTTGTTGGCTGATAAAGTAGCAGGAGTAATAAATACTGCTACTATTTTTCCACAACCAGTTTTAGCCAAAATGAACAAAAATAAGACTTTTAAAGCTTCTGATTTATTTATTAGATCTCTTGAAGCAGCAGTTCAGCCTCCTAGTGATCCATGTTCAAACCTAGCTGTACTATCAGGATATAAAACACCTAGCTTTACTTGTACCCCTATCAGAACTTATGTTTATGCCGCATTTAAATGTCCTGGGATGGATTCCTCATTAAATCAGAGTTACTTTGCTAAAGCTTTTGCTAAGTATTTGTTAACAAGAGGCTACAAGACTACCAATCTAGAGCAGTCTATACTAAATATTCTGCCTAGCACAGCTACGGATGTTACAGTAGGCTCTCTTATTTAAATAGTGTTATGTAGTAGTTTTTGATACTAAGTTACTTATTTAAAATATAAAGAAAAAGGATGTTCAAAGGTTGAACGTCCTTTTTCTTATAAGTTAGTATTGGTAGAACAAATTACTCCGCCACCTACAACTATGTCATTATCATAGAAGACAATTGTTTGTCCTGGAGTTATAGCCCTTTGTGGTTCTGTAAATTTAATATTAATAGTATTTGAGTTCTTCTCTTTAAGGCAGGGGCTTATTATTGCTTTAGCTTCTTTATGCTGCTGTCTTATTTTAGCTTTAACTGTCATAGAAGAAGTTAATTCTGGTATGGATATCCAGTTCATGTTTATTGCCGTTAATTCATCAGATAAAAGTAGATTTTCTGGACCCACAACTACAGTATTAGTTTCAGCATCTATTTTGATTACATACAAGATTCCGGAGTTACCGCCACTTATTCCTAAGCCTTTTCTTTGTCCAACGGTGTAGTGTATTATACCTTTATGCTTACCTAATTTTTCTCCATTTATATTAACAAAATAACCTTCTTTTATATCCTTCTTATCGAACAATACTGAATAGTCATCTGTCTCTATAAAATCCTGACTCTCATCCTTATCTGCTACTTCTGTAAAACCAAGTTTTCTGGCTAGTTCTTTTATCTCGGTTTTATTTTTATCTCCCAGAGGAAAAATTAATTTTTCTAATTGTTCCTGTCGTAAATATGAAAGGAAGTATGACTGATCCTTGCTGAGATCTACTGCTTTTTTGAGCAGATATCTTTTTTTATCAGGGTCATATTCTGTTCTTACATAATGACCTGTTGCAAAATGATCATAGTTTATACCCATCTCCAGCGCACGCTGCATAAGAAAGCCAAATTTAACCTTTTGATTACAGATCACACATGGATTTGGAGTTTTACCACAGGTGTATTCATTACAAAAATATTTAAGGACAGTCTCTTTATATTCCTTCGCAAGATCTACAACATAATGTTTTATGCCTATTTTTTTTGCTATATCAGCTGCAAATTCTATGTCCTTTGCTTCTCCTGGGCCGTAACATCCTGACTTTCCAAGGTCTGGAATGTCTATTGAATTATCCCATATTGACATAGTAAGTCCTACGACGTTGTATCCTTGTTCCTTTAACAGGTATGCTGCTATTGTAGAGTCTACTCCTCCACTCATCCCAACGGCTACTGTTTTTCCTTTATTTTTCGACAATTCCAATTCTTGATACCTCAAATATGCCATGTATTTTTTTTAGGTTACTTAATATTTTATTTAACTGTGTTACATCTCCAATAGCTGCATCAAAATAACAAAGGGCTCTTTGGTTGTCTGTTGTTTTTATGTCAACAGCGACCACATTAGCTCCAGCCTCTGCAAATGTTTTACTCATTTTGGCGAGTAGTCCAGGAGTATCAGATACTTCTATCTTTATTCTGGTTATTCTCTCTCCAGAAACTTCCTTTTCCCATTCTACCTCTATAATCCTGTCTGAATCTATTTCTAGGACTTTAGTACAATCTCTTCTGTGAATGGTAATTCCTCTTCCTCTGGTAATAAAGCCAATAATTGGTTCACCGTGTATTGGTGTACAACACTTTGCGAATCTTACTAACACATCTTCTACGCCCTTTACCTTAACAGCATTTCTACCTGACCTTACAGATCGAGCGGCTCTTTGTACTATTTCTTCAAATATGGAAGGACGTTCTCCCTTTTCTTGTTGTGTTGGCTCTGGAACTATAATTTTTATAACATCTCTTGGAGTAACGTGCCCGTATCCTATTGCTGTTACAAGCTCTTCTATATTTTTATATTTTAGGATTGCAGCAGCTTCTGATATTTTTCCTTCTTTATTCATGTTCTGATAAGACAGGTGATATTTTTTGAATTCTTTTTCTAACAGTTCATAACCAAGTTCTTTTGATCTCTCTTTTTCTATAGTTTTCAGATATTGGCGTATTTTTATTTTAGCTCTGGCTGTTTTTACGTACTTTAACCAGTCTTTTTTTGGGGCCTGTGTTTTTGAAGTGATTATTTCTACTGTATCCCCAGAATTAAGCTCATGTTTTAATGGAACAAGTAAATCGTTTACCTTTGCACCAGTGCATCGATGGCCAACATCTGTATGTACTGCGTATGCAAAATCTATTGGAGTGCTCCCCATAGGAAGAGCTCTAACGTCACCCTTTGGAGTGAAAACATAAACTTCTCCAGAGAAAAGATCCATTTTCATGGAGTCAAGAAACTCAGTAGGATCAGATAATTCATCCTGATTTTCAAGAAGTGATCGTAACCATGTGAACTTGTCTGTATCGTCGTTGGCCATATGGCCTTCTTTATAGAGCCAGTGTGCTGCGATACCATATTCAGCTATTCTATGCATTTCTATGGTTCTGATCTGTATTTCTACACGTTCTCCGTATGGACCAATAACAGTCGTGTGGAGAGACTGATAATTGTTAGGCTTAGGCATAGCTATATAATCCTTAAATCTTCCTGGAACTGGTTTCCAAAAAGAATGGATTATACCCAAAATTTCATAACAGTGAGAAACATCGTCAACGATTATTCTAAAAGCTATCAGATCATAGATCTGTTCGAATTCAAGACTCCTGTCTTTCATTTTATTTGCGATGCTGTAATAGTTTTTTAGTCTTCCAGAAACCCTTGCCTTTATTTGGAATTCAGCTAGTCTCTCCTCTATTATTTTGAGAACTTCTTGTATGTATTTTTCTTTTTCTGTTTTTTGTTTTTGTACCTTGTTGACTAGGTCCATGTATGTGTCTGGTTCTAGATACATAAAAGAGGTATCTTCAAGTTCTGTTTTTAACCATGCTATACCGAGTCTGTTTGCAATCGGAGCATATATATCTATTGTTTCTTGTGCTATTCTTTTTTGCTTTTCTTCAGTCAGGTGATTTAGGGTCCTCATGTTGTGTAATCTGTCTGCCAGTTTTATTATTATTACTCTTATGTCCTTGGCCATGGCAATTACCATTTTTCTAAAATTCTCTGCCTGTGCTTCTTCTGTTGATTTGAAATTGAATTTAGATAATTTAGTTACACCATCAACAAGGATTCTTACCTCTTGGCCAAATTCTTTTTCTATATCCTCAAGACTTGCTTCTGTGTCTTCTACTACGTCATGTAATAGTGCTGCTATAAGAGAAGGGACGTCCATTCTTAGTTTTGTAAGGGTTCTAGTTACTTCTAAAGGGTGCATGTAATAAGGGTCACCAGACTTTCTTAACTGCCCTTCATGTTTTGTTGCTGCAAAATGATATGCTTTGTCTATCTTGGTAAAGTCAACGTCTGGATAATACTTTAATATATCAGCATGGAGTTCATCCAGATGTTTTTTGAATTCAGCTTCTTTATTTCCAAACAAATGAACCATTATTTGTTATATCCATCTACAATTGATTTGAGTTCAAGAACTGTATTAGACAGAGAATCATTCACTATCACATAATCATATTTTATAGATTCTTTTATCTCTTTTACAGCATTTTCCAATCTATTCCTTATTACTGCGTCAGAATCCGTACCCCTTTGCCTTAATCTATTCTCTAATTCCTCAAGTGTTGGTGGTTTGATAAATATCAATACAGCTCTATCTTTAAGGGCTTTTTTTATGTTAAGAGCACCCTGGGTGTCGATGTCTTTTATTAAGTTTTGGCTATTGTTAAGAGAAGTGTTTATTGTCTCTAATGAAGTTGCGTATAAGTTTCCATATACTACTGCAGTTTCTATGAATTTTCCTGCTGCCTCTAGTTTTTTAAACTCTTCTATTGATACAAAGTGGTAATCCTTTCCGTTCTGTTCTTCTCCTCTGGGTGCCCTTGTTGTGTAGGAAACAGTTTTTAATAGATCTCCTCTTAGTTTTAACAATTCTTCTATCAGAGTACTTTTGCCTGTTCCAGATGGAGCACTTATTACAAAGATTTTAGCCTCTTTATTTAACATTTTGTACCTGTTCTCTTATTTTTTCTATTATGGATTTAGTCTCAACACAGTGATAAATGACATCCTTTTCTTCTGACTTCGAAGCGATGGTGTTAATCTCTCTGTTTACTTCTTGAATTATGAAGTCTAGCTTCCTCCCGACATCGGTGTTGTTGTTTAGTTCATATCTTAGTTGTTTTATATGGCTATTTAGCCTGTCTATTTCTTCCGTTACATCTATATGCTCTGCCAAGATTCCAGCTTCTGTTAATATCCTATCTTCAGAAATATCTGAACTGGATAATAATTTTGTCAAGTTATCCTTTATTTTAATAAAAGAATTATTTAATAGATCTTTTGATCCATCCTTTATTTTTACGACGTAATCATCTATGATGTCTAGGTTCTTATCTATTACCTTTTTTAGCTCTGCTCCTTCCTTTTTTTGCATCTCTAGAACTTGTCCTAAGCATTTTTCTATAGTTTTTAATATTTTCTTTTCCAATTCCTCATCAGAGAATGATTTCTCTTCATTTATAAAGAGGTTTGGAATTTTTAGTACATCTGATATCTTAATATTATCGCTTATATTAAACTTTACCTTGATCTCTTCCAATGCCTTTATATATTGCGATAATAAGTCGGTGTCTACCGTTATGGATTCAATACAGTTCGTTTCATCCTTGGAGATTTTTGTTGTTTTTATGTAACAGTCAACACTACCTCTTACTAATTTTTCTTTTAGCAGTTTTCTTATAGCAGGGTCTATCTTGCCCATTGAATAAGGCATTTTTAATCTTGCTTCAAAGAATCTGTGGTTTACTGACTTTATCTCTATCGTGAGATGATTGTTGTTGATGTCGATTTCTGCAGAACCATACGCGGTCATACTCTCTAACATGTTAATCTCCTTATTTCTTCTATTTCTCTAATAGGATGTAGCCATATTGTAAAGGGCTGTTTTTTGAACCAGGTTATCTGCCTCTTTGCCAAAGCTGCTGTCTCCTTTATGACAGACTGGATTGCATCTTCTTTAGTTGTCTTACCCATAAGAAGCTCAACAGCTTGTTTGTACCCGATACTTTTTAGAGGTTTAAGCTCTGTAGTGCAACCCATTTTAAACAATCCTTCTAACTCGTCTATTAATCCATCTTTAAACATTTTTTCTGTTCTTAACTTTATGCTTTGCCTTAACTCTTCTTTTTCAGGGTTCAAGACGATGATAAGAGGTTCAAACTGTCTTTTTGCTTCTGACTGGTGTTGTTCTCTAAAAAAGCTCATGGTCTTTCCAGTTGAGAGATAGACTTCCAAAGCTCTTACTATTCTATAGCCATCATTTGGATGCACTCTTTTTGCTGTGTCTGGATCTGTCTTTTCCAACTCACTGTGCAGTGTAGCAAAACTAGTACCATTTTTAATGCGTTCTTCAAGTGATTCACGTATTTTTTTATCCACTCCTGGAGCCTCAAATGTACTATTGATAAGAGCATTAAGATAAAACCCTGTTCCCCCAGTTACTATAAAATTCTTTTTTCTAGATGCGATTTCATCTATTGCTGTCATTGCCTCTTTACAAAAATTAGATATCGTGTAGTTTTCCCATGGTTCAACTACGTCTATAATATGATGCTTTACTACTGCTCTTTCGTTCTTTGTAGGTTTTGCAGTACCTATATCAAGATGTTTATATACAAGAAGGGAGTCGGAAGAAATTATTTCTGCATTGCGTGCCAGTGCTATTTCTATTGATATCTTAGTTTTACCAGAGGCCGTAGGTCCGGCGATAGCCAATAACCTTTCTTTCTTCATCGATACTATTTCCTTTTGAACATTTTTTCTATTTCATTCAAGGATATTTCTATTTTAACAGGACGACCATGAGGACAAGTATGTGGGTATTCACACTTTTCTAGATCACTCAACAATGTAGTTATTTCCATTGAACTCAGACTATGTGTTCCTCTTACAGATTCATGGCAGCTTAATCTTGCCGCTATCATCGCGATATTCTTTGTCACAGATTGACGTGATATGTTTTCAATTTTGCTGTTCATTAATTCAAAGAACAGTTCTTTTATATTTATATTTTCCAGTATTTTTGGAACTGATCTTACTACAAAAGTTTGCTTACCACTTTTTTTAGAATCAAATTCCTCTATTTCAAATCCTCTTTTTGATAATTCTTGTTTTAGTTCATTTAAAATCATAGCATCTTGCATGTTTAATTCCAAAAGTTCGGGTATAAGTAATTGTTGAGACTCATTATGTTTTGTTATTGAGTTAGCTATCTTTTCAAAGTTAATCCTTTCATGTGCAGCATGCTGATCGACCAATACTAAATTATTGTCTTCTTCTATTAATATATACTGTCTTTT
>JBAXWW010000055.1:0-9554 GCA_037128215.1 bacterium
GTGATTCCGATTGCACCTCCTGTAATAGTAGCACCTACCGATGTTACAGTTCCGTTTTGTCCGTTAGATTTTTGCCAAGTTCCACTTCCGTATAACACCCAATCCCCTACGGCAAAAGTAACAGGACCAGCACCAAAGTTCACAGTTCCAGCAACATTACAAATGTACATATCCCCAGCATCGCCCACACCATTCGTTAAAGTTGGAGTATTTGTAGCAGCATTCCAAGTACCTAAATAAGTTACTACCGATGAAGGTAATTGAGATACAGGCACTTTACCACCACTATCTAGGGTTGCTACACCATTAGCAGCACCTAATGGAACTGAACTTACAATTCCTGAAGTACCTGTTAAAACACCTTCTAATGACCTAACCTTTGCACCTGATGTTATTACTATTTGATTGCTCATTCTTTAATTTTTTCTATTGAAATAATGCTCTTACATATTCCCCACTATCTAACACTCTACTAAAAGTTAAAATACCTGTTGAACTAACCCACTTTACTTCTTCATTTATTGGTGTTCCTGATGTTAAAATATTTTGTACATCAATACCACCTCTTGATACATAAAGACAAGTCTTGCCAATCATATCCGTAAATGTAACTGTTGTTTCCCCACCTGATGCGGTATATCCTTTTGAGTAAACTGCTCCACCTGCACATGGTCCAAGTATTACAGAGATTTGTGGGATAACACCGCTTGCCATTGTATTTCTGTAGAAGATATCTCCATAACCTGCAAGAGAAGACACGCCTTCCTGTATTCTTGCTCCGCCTGAGTCATTTAAACCTATGAATGGGGCTCCATTCTGTATGGCAAGGTCTTGCAGTCTTGATATCTTATGAGCATGCATTTCGCCAAGGCTTCCGCCCATTACGGCAAAATCTTGGGCATATAGATAGACCAATCGTCCATTTATCATGCCATAACCTGTGATTACACCGTCGCCATAAGCCTGTTTTTTATCCAGACCAAAATCTGTGAACCTTGTGCTTGCCCAGGAATTTATTTCTGTGAATGTGCCATTATCAAGAAGAGTCTCAATTCTCTCTCTGGCAGTGAGTTTGCCGGACTTATGTATCTTTTCTACAGTCTTTTTATCTACAGGATTCTTTGCCTTTGTTCGCTCGGTCCTCAATACAGTCAAGCTTTCCGTGTTATTAATCATATGTTGCCTCCTGTTCTGTGGGGCCTGTCAACGGGGCTTAACCCGTCTATAACAAAGTCATACCATGAAAAGGGTGGCGAGTGAGCTTTAAATCTCTAAAGTATGTCGCATTGCTCCATTAGTAACTTGACTAATGTTGTTGATTTTCCAGCAGAATATCAAGGTTTTCCCAACACATGTCGCTTCTTATTCCAAAGCGTGTTATTGCAAAGTCATACTTTGTTGGGTCGTTTGGTTCAAAAATTTTGAGTCCATTAGTAATTTCTATAGCAGTTTTCATGTCCGCATTATTTCTTTTTGTTAACCCGTAGCATTTTCCAAAATGGTACATGTGTGTATCAAGAGGAACAATAAGTTTTTCTGCAGAGATCTTTTTCCATCCTCCAGGATCTACTACATCATTTCGTATCATCCATCTCAGATATAAGTTCAGTCTTTTACATGCACTATTCATTTCAGGGTCAGAGAGCAGGGAGCTCCTTTTTATTCCGCCGGCCTGTTTTATTTTTTGAACAAATTTGCTTAGGGCAGGCAATATATTCTTGTCTTGTGTGTGGCTTGATTCATAAAACAGATTTTGAAGTGTGCCGTACTCAGTTAGTACATTTTTTATTCCTGACAGAAATCCAATCATTTCTTCATCAGTCGTAAAACGATGTTTAAAACCCTTTAGTCCATCGCTGATATCTTTTTTTGATGTTTCTAATAATGACTTATGAGGAGTAGTACCAAGGAACTTTAAGATGATATTTACGCTCTTTAATATTTGAGCCACTCTACCGTATGCAAGTGTTGCAGCTATGATACCTACAAGTTCTCTATCTTCTGGGTTGCTATAATTATACAGGAACACAAGAGGATCAGGATTCACCAACTCACGGCGGTTGTACCTCTCATATATCGTATCCATGGTCTTTTTATTTATTTTATTATTCATATTTTTATAATTATTCTCTACTTTAGATTTTAGCTTTTATTTTTTTATAATACATGCAGCTTTTTGGGTGCCTATTCTTAATCTCTAAGAGCGTTAAGAAATCCATCTGGCCAACATGCAGTAAAGCTTCAATATGGATTTTAGCGAGTAGAGATTTAGAATGGGCAAAAAGCGAATCATTCTAAAAAAATAAAAGCTAAAATCTAAAGTAGAGAATGCTTTTAACTTTATACTACTGGAGAGAACTGATCCTTGCCTACGCCACAAAGAGGGCAAACCCAGTCTGCTGGTATATCAGCAAAACTTGTTCCTGGTGCTACTCCGTTATCTGGATCTCCAACAGCTGGATCGTATTCATATCCGCATACATCACAAACATATTTATTCATTTTAAATACCTCCACATTTCTAGTTTAACCGTGTCATAAGTTTTAACCATGGTACGTTGGGGCCGCCTTTGGCGACTTTCCTTTCTTTTCTTTCTGGTAATACTCATAAGTAAGTTTTGTACCTTCTTTTATTACTTCTGAACTTACTACCTCTCCTATAAAAAGAGTATGCGTGCCAACATCCTGAGATGAAATAACTTTTAATTCCATTACTGATAAAGTGTAATCCAAGACTAAAGGAACACCTGTTACTTCTCCTGTCTTGAATTTAACATCGTTAAATTTATTGATGTTACGTCCAGACTTAAATCCCCATGTTCCTATAAAGGTCATTGGTACATCTTGTTCTATGACGGAAACACCGATCTTTTTACTTTTAGTAATATATTCGTGTGTAAGCGTTTCTTTGTTTATACACACAGCTATCTGTGGCGGTTCAGCAGTAACTTGAAAAGCTGTTGTTATTATCTGACCATTCTTTTTTTCACCATCCATGGAGCTTACTATGTAAACTCCATAGCTTATGTCCCACAGTGCTCTTTTACTATCACTCATTATTAAGCAGCTCCTCCAGCAAGTGGATTTATTGTGCCTGTTGCATCATTAAAAACTCTAATACCAACTTCTTTATCTAACATGTAAAGACCATCTTTTGATTCACCAACTCTTTTTAGCTGTTCAAATATGCGTTGAGCATTAGCTTCTTCTTCTACCTGTTCAGCAACGTACCATTGAAGTACGTTATTGGACGCATGGTCTCTTTCCTGTAAGGCTACGTCTACTAGATTGTTTATAAGACTAGTTACATGTTGTTCATGCTTATAGATGTTATCAAATACATCTATAGGGGATTTCCATTCTATAGCAGGTTCTTTTATAGCTGTAAGAGTTACCTTACCTCCACGTTCATTTATATATTTGAAGAATTTTAGAGCGTGTGTTGTCTCTTCAAGATACTGAACGTACGTCCATTTAGCAAAACCTGAAAGATTTAGTCTTTCAAAATAAGCGGACATAGATAGATACAAAAAGGCAGAATAGTTTTCTGCATTTATCTGCTCATTCATTAATTTTTCAACTTTTGGATTTAACATTTTAATCCTCCTTTGACCACAATCCGTGAAGATTGCAATACTCTCTGGCTGTTATTTTTCCAGACGCTAGATCAAAAACAGCTTTTGGTTCCTGCCCTGGTTTTAAGAATTCTCTGTAACTCTTGTTACCAGAATTGATCTGTACCCATTCTATATAGTGTTTGTCTTCCATTGGATGAGCAACAGTTCCGATCATAATATTATATGCTCCATCTTTTTTCTCTACAACTGGGATGTGTTTTTCTTTTGATGCATCAACTGTTCCAGCGATCATGTTTGTCATTGGTTTTCCGCAACAAGCCAGATCTCCACCACTTGCATGAACGACTTCAACGATATTTCCACAAAGTTCACATTTATAAATTTCTAATGCTTTAGTCATAAGAACCTCCTTAATTGATTTTCTGTCTACCAGTTTCTTGCTGTTATTTCAAAATGAGCCTGAGGATGTGCACACGCTGGGCATCCTGCAAGTGCTTCTTTACCTGTATGTGTATATCCGCAGTTACTGCATGTCCATGATGTTTCTTCACCACGACAATATACTCTGTTCTCTTTTACATTCGCAAAAAATGCTCTATATCTTTCTTCGTGGAATCTTTCTGCCTGTCCTATTGAATCAAAGACTTTTGCAACGTTCTCAAAACCTTCTTCTCTAGCTATACGAGCAAAGTCTGGATACATTTTTGTATTTTCATAATTTTCGCCTTCATAAGCATGCTGAAGATTCTCTAGTGTTGTTCCTATCTTTCCGGCAGGAAATGAAGCAGTAAGTTCTACTTCTCCACCCTCTAAAAGTTTAAATAATCTTTTTGCATGTTCCTTTTCCTGATTTGCCGTCTCTTCAAATATCTTTGATATCTGGACGTACCCTTCTTTTTTTGCTGTTGAAGCTGCATAGGTGTAACGATTTCTTGCCTGTGATTCTCCAGCGAATGCTGTAAGAATGTTCTTCTCTGTTCTACTACCTTTAAGATTAGCCATTTTTCTTCCTCCTTGATTCTTTATAACATTTACGGCACAGACCATTTAGTTCTAACTTATAGCTGTGCAGTTTATAACCTAGTTTGTCTATTTCAAGAGCATTTACGGGGAT
The DNA here is from genome assembly GCA_037128215.1 of bacterium. Lineage (GTDB taxonomy): Bacteria > Bdellovibrionota > JAFGOL01 > JAFGOL01 > JAFGOL01 > JAPLFT01. The sequence continues at coordinate 4,693 of JBAXWW010000055.1, forward strand.
ATCTATAAAAATATCGCTGACTGCTCCACAATGGGTACATTTTATATGATTATGAGGGCTTATGTTCCCATCATAGCGTGTTATTTCTCCTTTTATCTTACCAATTAGTCCTTCTTTATAGAAACGCTCTAAATTCCTATAAACTGTGCAAAGTCCAAGATTAGGTCTCTTATCTTTTATATTAAGATAAAGCTCTTCAGCCGTTGGGTGTGTATAAAGGGACCTTAATTCATCCAAGATTAATTCTCGCTGTTTTGTTACCTTTATGTTCTTTGACTTCATTAGTTCCTTTTAATTTTTTAAATGATAATAATTATCATTTGCATTTATATTATAATTTTTAATCTAGTCAATATTTTCTTTTTATGTTAGCAAGATGTTTATTATGGAAAAATTAAAAGGCAAAAACAGGAAATATCTTAGGGGCTTGGCTCATAATCTTGATCCAGTAATTCTTATTGGGCATGAGGGTTTTACCCCCTCTATCATTAAAGCAGTAGAAAAAGCTTTAGCTGATCATGAGCTTATAAAAATAAAGTTTAATAAGTTTAAAGAAGAAAAAGAAGAATTATCTTTAGAGTTAGAAAACCTAACAAAGAGTGAAATGGTCGGTATGATAGGTAACGTTGCTATCTTCTATAAACAAAATCCTGATAAAGATAAAAGAAAAATAGTTATCCCGTAATAAAACGATATTCACACCAATCTGCATTCTAAAATATCTTATCTAAGTATTTATAGAGCCGGCACTTAGTCGGTTTATTCAGCCCTTATAATCTAACAATTTACTAATATTATGGGTCTTCTATGCCTGAAGCCGCATAATCTTGTAAATTCTAAGATTATAAGGCACTCATTAAACCTTCTGCATAATTGCCGAAATGCTCTATAAATACTTAGATAAGATATTTTAGAATGCAGATTGGTGTTAGAAGCTGTAGCTTGTTGCCAGGACACCAGTAAGTGTGTATCTTGTTACACTTATTGTGTTTGGGATGTCCTCATAGACCTGTGCTTTTCCTGAACCGGCAGAGTATATTAATCCTAGTGTGATAGATGTAGAATCCATGCCATAAGTATAACCAGCTGCAACACCATACATATTTATATGTGTTATTAAACTGGATTCATTATCTGGTTCATTCATGTTGGACTGATTGGTAAAGAAACCAGCTCTAACAGCATGTCTTTTGCTTATTGTGTATTCTGTTCCAAATGAGTAGTTAACAACACCCTGGTAACCATAAGGAAAAAAAGCATCAGTTGGTGGCGCTATATTGAAATCAATGTCAGAAGCTATTAACCATTTGTCTGTCACCTTATAGGCGACTCCTAAACTTATTTGTGTGCCAGTACCTCTTTTACTTTTAGTCGAGAATTCATCAAAAACAGGGTCATTGCTGGTCCTTACTTTAGATGTGTTTTGACTGCTAAAATTAGAGGAAAAGATGAAGGTGTGGAATAAGGTAAGACCTGCAGAAAAATTTTCTGTAGGTGACCACTTAAATCCTATTTTTGGAGCAATACCATTTTCTCCCCAGTCGGTTGTTACAGTAGAATTTTCTGTTTCTCCTCCAGATAGCCAGATTTCCTGATAACTTTGCATTCTGCTTTTTCTATAGAAATAACTTAATGTGGTACCGATAGAAAACTTTTCTGAGTATTTATAAGCATAAGATGGACCAATCAAATAACTTTCGTCTTGGGAGTGTAAATTGAACACATATCTGTTGATTGATGGCTGGGTAGAGGTTGCAGGCAGATTTAGATAAACCTGGTCCTGGTGCTGTACAAATGAGTCTGGCACAACTACAGAAAAAGCCAGAGTATGATCTCCCCATGTTTTCATTAGGCCAAAAAAATTAGGTAATAGCTGTGCACTACTTCTATTCCAGTCTAAATTTCTTATAGCTCCTTTATAAGTAGTCTTTTGTGCATGATATACATTGGCGCTGGCAGATACCCCAGTCCCGTTAGAATAAGCAATGCCTGCTGGGTTATAGTATGTTCCAGAAATATCATTTGATATCCCCACATATGTTCCACCCATTGTGGCAGCTTTATCACCGACTAAAATGTTTTTATAATGATCTGCTTCGGCTAGTAGAGGACTAGCAATAAAAGATGAGCTAAATAAAATAATGAAGGAGCTTTTTATTGTTTTTTTTATCATTTTATAGGTTGCTGACTCTTCTTGATCATCTCCTCTATAGTCTTTTGTATGTTCTCTGGTTTTGTGTCTAGCTTACCAGCGTTTGCTCCTTTTGTCTGATCTGGTGGTGTGCCCGGAGCAGCAGCACCCTGGGCTGTAGAGCCTGTTACGGTTATAGGTGCTCTTTTTATTGTTTGAAATTTTGGTGATTTTGGTTTGGAGGAAGTACTGCTATTTGTAGAAGCATCTTTATTTGCGTACTGGAATCCCCAAACGTATCCTTCTTTAGTTTCTGAACCGTCGGGGTTTTTAGAAGATTTATACTGAACTTCTCCTTTTGGCTTATCATTAATTATCTTCTTTTCATCGTATTGAAAACCATACCTATATTTTTTATATTTTATTGTGCCATCAGTATCTGTGTATTTTTCTACAATAACTTCTCCAGAAGGTTTTTTTTCTTCTTTTTGTTTTGTACTTGCATCATTCTTTACAACTGGAGCTGCTGCATAATCTGTATTGCTGGGTGTTGCCATGGTTGCGGTACTACTAGGTGCTGGTTGAGCAAAAGAACTAGTGTTAAACAGAGGCAGGAACGCGAGGAATATATAAATTATTAACATTCTTTCCTCCTAATATGTTTTATGGTATACGCCGTAGTATGGATAATAAAACTAAATCTATGGAACTTCATAAAAATCTAAAAGGCAAGCTTTTTATTGGAGAAAAAACCCCTTTGACCTATGAAAATTTATCTGAACTTTATACTCCTGGTGTAGCCGAGCCTTGTCTACAAATAGCAGCGGATCAGGACCTGGCCTATGATCTTACGTGGAAGTGGAATAGTGTTGCTGTTATTAGTGATGGTAGTAGAGTTCTTGGACTTGGAGATATAGGACCAGTAGCCTCTATGCCTCTTCTGGAAGGCAAGGCCATGATCTTTTCCAGGTTCGGTGGTGTTGATGCTGTTCCTTTGGCGATAAGTTCAGCCAGCGTAGAAGAAACTGTTTCAGTTATAAAATCGATACAACATGGTTTTGGCGGAATAAATCTGGAAGATATATCCATACCAAGATGTTTCGATATACTTGATCGTCTTATAGAAGACCTTGAAATACCAGTATGGCACGATGACCAACAAGGTACAGCAACTATTATAGTGTCTGCACTATTAAATGCCCTCGAAATAGCAAAAAAAGATCTTTTCTCTATTAAGATTATTCTTCTTGGAGCAGGGGCTGCAAACTCCTCAGTTTATAGGCTTTTAAAAGTCGCTGGTGTTGAACCTACTCAGATGAAGGTTTTTGATAAAGAGGGTGTTTTGGGCTCTCACAGGAAAGATTTAGAGAATGTTAATATATTTAAAATGATTTGTGATGAAACGAATCCTTCAGGTAAAAAGATATCAATAGAAGAAGCTTTTTCTGGTTCCGACGTAGTTATAGCGTTGTCTAAACCAGGTCCTGGGGTTATAAAACCTGAGTGGATAGGCTCTATGAATACAAATTCTATAGTTTTTGCATGTGCAAATCCAAATCCAGAAATAGATCCAAAATTAGCCAAAGAGGCTGGTGCCTTTATTATTGCCACCGGAAGAAGTGATTATCCTAATCAAGCAAATAATGCTCTTGTGTTCCCAGGAATGTTTAGGGGGGCTTTGGATGTTAGGGCAAGAGGTATAAGTTGGGGTATGAGCTACGATGTAGCAAAAGAGATAGCTGCCATAGCTAAAGAAAAAGGTATACATCCTGATTATATTGTTCCAAGACTTGATGATCCAGTCCTACATTTTAGAGTTGCAAAAGCTACGGCGATGTCAGCAATAAGGGAAGGCTTGGCAAGAAATATATATGATGAACATGAGCTGGAAAAACTGATAAGAAAAAATATCAAAAAAGAGTATTAAGTAAAATTATTAGAGGAGATAGGGTTTGCTTATAAGGAAAAAAGATATTTCTGAGTTTTTAGTAGAAAAACCAAAAGATGGAAAAGGACTTTTACACAAATGGGATTATATAAGTGATAAAGTTTTATTAAATAGTAACACCAGTGGTCTTTCTTTAAGCTCCTTTTCTTATCTTGAGCTTGAGCCAGGTTCCGAAATTGGTTTTCATCAACACAAAGACAATATGGAAGTCTATTACATTATTAATGGTAGTGGTGAAGTTAGTGATAATGGTGTTAAGCAATCTGTGACTTCTGGGGATTTTTTGCTTACCGGAAGGGGTGAGAGTCATTCTCTATACAATAATAATAACAAAGTTATGACACTTGTAGCTTTTATATGTGCTTAACTTTACTCTGTTTTTCAAATAATATTTTAAATAATATCTAGATGCATTAATTACAAATATGCTTTAACCGAAAAGCTCTTTATGCTTGTCTTTAGTAATAGAAGTCAGAGGTTTTGAGGCTTTTAGGAGTACTCAAAAAAAAGGTTGACAGGAGTTCTGGTATGTTGTATAATGCTTGTTATGTCATCAAGTTCTTTCCAATAGGAAAGAACACATGGTATTACGTCGGCGAATTAGGGGAGGAGGTCAAAACAACCTATTCTACGACGATACAAGAAGAAAGAAACTCCTATCGGTACGTTTTTTCAAAGGAGGTTTTATGAAAAAACTTTTAGTGATTTTGGTTCTTGCATTGATTCCGTCTCTTGCATTTAGTGCATCCGCCACAGTAGGTGGAACATTGAAAGTGTATGTTG